>NZ_JANLVV010000114.1:0-3528 GCF_031364185.1 Salinibacterium sp.
AGGCCGCCGGCGACTGCTCGAACAGACACGAGCAGTTGTTCGAAGCTCACCGTTTTGACCAGAAAGCCGCTTGCGCCGGCGCGGAGGGCGGCCTCCACGTATTCGTCAAGATCGAACGTCGTCAGAACGATCGCCTTGGTCCGTTCAATGCCCAGCATGTTCCGCTGGGACATGTCAGCGAGCGCGGAGATGCCGTCACCGCCCGGCATTCGAACGTCGAGAAGGATCACATCGGGTTGGTGGAGGGCCACCGCGTCGACGGCGGCCGGGCCGGTGTGGGCAGTAGCGACAACGTCGATGTCGGGTTCGGCGCTCAAGATCGCACTAAGACTCGCAACGATAGTCGGCTGATCATCAGCGATAACGACGGTGATCATGGCGCAGGTCTTATCATCGCTCCGCCGGAATCCAGGTTCGCAGGGTGAACCGGTCAGCGGTGCGACTCACCCAGACCTCACCTCCGTGTTCGGCAACTCGCTCCCGGATGCCGATGAGGCCAAGGCCCGGGCGCTCACCAGCGCTGCGTGGCACGAGGGCCGCGGCATCCACCGGATTCGACACGATGATTGTCGTGCCACCGTTCTCCTGACTCACCACGACATCCACTTCCCGCCACGCGCCATGGCGTCGGGCGTTCGTGAGAGCCTCCTGCACGACGCGATACGAGGTCGCTCCGGCCCTGGTGGAGGAGCCAACCCCAGTGCGGCTGAACCTCACCGTGGAACCACTCGAACGCGCGAGTTCCACGAGGTCGTCGAGTTGATCAAATCCCGGTGCCGGGCGCACGCCGCGAAGCACGTCCAGGATGACCGTTATTTCGTCGACCGCGCGCCGACCGTTCTCGGCGATGGCCGTAAGGTCGGCGCTGAGATCCACAGTCTTATCGGAGGTGCGTTCGGAGCTTCGGGATTGACGCGCACGAGCCGCCTCGGTCCGAAGCACGAGAGCCGTGAGATGGTGGGCAAGCCCGTCGTGCAGCTCGCGCGCGATCCGCTCACGCTCGTCATGCGCCGCGTGCTGGGCACGCTCAGATTCCAACTGTGCCCGATCTCGGGCTGCTTCGAGTCGTTGTCGGGTTCCGAGGCCCACGGACCAAGCGAACAGAATCAGGAACAGGGCGAGCGCAGAGCCCTGCCATGCTGCCCCCGCAGGCGCTACCTGATACAGCACCACGAGATCGATGGTGAAAAGCACTACGAGGGTCAGTGCGAATCGAGTGGTTGAAACTGGCCGACCGACGAGTGCCAACTGGTATGCGGCAGCAGCCATGGGCAGCATAGTCATAATGCTGCTCGCCAGCCCCGGCACAGACAGGGCAATAAGCCCGACCCCGGTCATTGCTGCAATGGACCAGAACACGGCCGCTGGTGCGAGTGCACGCCAGATCAACGGCAGAGCCACAATCGCCGTGAGCGCTGTCATCGGCACGACGGACTCGGGTATGCGAGCCACCCAAAGCAGGTCGATTGCTACCGGTGCGGTGACCCCAACAAGAAGAGCAGCTGTCTGTGCAGCTTCTCTCACGCGACGGCCTCTGATCTCGTTCACGTCTGGACACTAGCCGGGTTTTAGCGGATTCGCCTCGCCCTGAAGTACCAGACCGAGTTGGTCGCCGGGGGTGATGTAGAGACGCCTGGGCAGACATAGCGTCATTGTGGCTGCCGATTCGACGGCAATCGACCATTGAGGAGAGCATGATGACCGGTCAACTAATCGATCAGCAGACACCGAATATGCCTGGTCCGATCACCACTGACCACCGACCCAAAGACCTCGCGATCTTTCTCGCGGCAACCTTTGGAATTACGTGGGGTCTCGCTGCGATTGCGCTTTGCGCTCCCGAGGTGATTCCGCTGGTGACGGGCCGCCGCTTCGACACTACGAATCCGCTGTACTTTGTTGCTGTCTACAGCCCGTCCATCGTCGGTGTTGCCATGATCGCCTCCCGGTCGGGGTTCGCAGGGCTCGGCGAGCTCGCAACCCGCGTCTTCCGGTGGCGCGTGCATCCGGGCTATTACGCCCTGATTCTTGGCGGCATGCTGATCGTCGATCTTCTCGCCCGCATTGTCCAGTTTGTTGTCGCAGGGGAGACGACGACGTCAGGAGGGCTCCCCGTATGGTCGATGCTTCTCAACGGTTCTCCTCCGACGCCGACGGAATTCTGGTTCGCTGTCCCGCTCTTCATGGTGTCCACACTCGTCCTTGACGCGGGCCCCGTCGGTGAGGAGATCGGTTGGAAGGGCTATGCCTTGCCTCGCTTTCTAGACAGCAAGCGCGGGCCGCTGTTAGCTGCGATCACTTTCGGATTGGTCTGGGGTCTCTGGCACGCTCCAGCCTTCCTCGTGTCAGGCACAGCCCAGCACGACCTCGGTCTCGGCCTCTCCTGGCTCGTGATGGGTACCGTCAGTTCCAGCATCATCATGACGTGGCTATATCGCCGCACGAATGGCAGCATTTTCGTTTCGGGGATTTTGGTGCATCTGATGATCAACTCGACGGCCGCACAGTTGTGGGCTTACGAACTGGTGTTGGTCGTGCCCGCAGCTCTCGCCGGGGCATCCCTGTATCGTTCGGGACGCAAGGCGGCAGCATGATCGCGCTCAGGGGTGACCGAGCGCCCGTCGTCGCGTTCCTGATCCTGACCTTCGCGATCTCTTGGTCTGCCTGGGGCACGGTCGCGGTGAGTGATGCTGGCTACCTGGATGGGATCAATCTCGTACTGTTTCTGTTGGGAGGATTCGGCCCAGCCATCGCCGCTGTGCTCATGCGATTCGTCATCCACCGTCTTCCCGCCCCACCCATCGTCGGTGCTATCAGAAGGCCGGTGTGGGTATGGATGCCACTGGCACTGCTCCTCGGCGCAGGGCCCTACCTGCTCGGCTCCGCCATCGGCGTGCCGTTCGGGGAAGGACCCAGTGCTTCCGTTGCCGCGGAAACAATATCGGGCTTCGGTGGACTCGTCCCGTTGCTGCTCCTGCTGATTGTTGCCGGGCCGATTTCTGAAGAACCTGGATGGCGAGGATTTGCCTACCCACGGATCAGAAGCCTGTCCGGCCGTCTGTATTCGATGCTCATTCTGGGATTGATCTGGGCCGCGTGGCACGTGCCACTTTTCCTGATTGGCGGCACGTTCCAGAACGGCTTGGGGCTATGGTCTCTCGGATTTGCTGCCTTCGTCGCGTCCTGCGTGCTTCAGACATACCTGCTCGGCCACATTTATGAGCGGGGCGGAGTGGCCGCCGCGGTTGCTCTGCATTTTGCTTTGAATGCCTCGAACGTGTGGCTCCAGGTTTCACAAACTGTAGAAACTATCGTCTCGCTCATTACTCTCCTGAGCCTCGTGATAGTCATCGAGTGGCGCGCTCGCGTCGCACTGAACGAGTCAGAAGCTAGAGCACGTTGATCGCTGTCGCGCGCCAGCGGTTGTCGAGGCCCTCGAGGCGAAGGGCGACGGCCCTGGTGCGTGCCCGGTTGCGCACAATGACGACGGCTTCGACGGCCCCATCGCGCGGCTCGAACTGGGAGATC
>NZ_JANLVV010000140.1:0-11327 GCF_031364185.1 Salinibacterium sp.
CGCTCGGCAGCTACCCCGGCGCCGTGGTGGTGGCCAGCCACGATCGCTGGCTGCGTCGTCGCTGGAGTTCGCCGACTCTCCACCTCCGCGCGTCTCGCTGAACTGGCAGGATTCAGGAGTGAACATTCGCTCCCCCTTCACCGTGCTCGACGGCGGTTTGTCTACCGTTCTGGAAGCGCGCGGCGTCGATCTGAAACATCCACTCTGGACGGGCCGGCTCATCATCGAGTCCCCCGAAACCCTGATCGAGGCCCATGGTGACTATCTGCGGGCCGGCGCCGAGGTGATTATCACCGCCAGCTACCAGTCGAGTGTGGCGGGGCTCGAGAAGGCGGGGCTCACCCGCGCCGAAGCCGAGGCAGCGCTCGGATCGACCACGACCCTCGCCCGGGAGGCCGTCTCGCGCCACGGCTCGCCCGCTCTCGTGGCGGCCTCGGTCGGGCCGTACGGCGCGACTCGTGCCGATGGCTCGGAGTATCGCGGTGACTACGACGTCGATGCGGCGCAGTTGCGCGAGTTCCACCGGCGTCGCCTCGATGTTCTCGTCGATTCCGCTCCCGACCTGCTGGCGGTCGAGACCATCCCCACCGTGTTCGAAGCGCACGCCATCGCTGCGGCGATTGCCGCAACGGGAGCAACTCCGTCCTGGTTCTCCTTCGTATGCCGCGACGAGGCGCACACCGCGGGCGGCGACCGCATCGAGGATGCCATCGCGATGGCCGCCGGCATCCCTGGCATGATCGCCGTCGGTGTGAACTGCACAGACCCGAGACTCATCGGCCCCCTGCTCGAGCGCGCCGCCACCGTCACCGACCTGCCCCTCGTCGCCTACGCCAATGGCGGCCAGAACTGGAACACAGCCGCGGGGGCATGGGACGGCGACCCCATAGCGCCCGACGCTCCCGCCTTCGTGGCGAGTTGGGTCGCGTCAGGCGCACGCATGATCGGTGGATGCTGCGGCGCAGGCCCAGCGCACATCGCAAGCCTGCGCCGCCAGCGTGACGCTACCGCCCCCGCGCGCTGAACGCCGCGGCGCGCACCCCCGTCGATCCCGTCACGACAGCTCGCGCGAGATGCCGGCGGGGGCGGCCACGCTTCGCCTACTTGGCGAGGAACGCGAGCAGTGCCGCGTTCACCTCGGCGTAGTGCGTCTCGAGCAGTCCGTGGGGAGCGCCCTCGATTTCGACGTACTCGGCTTCGGGGAACAGCTTCGTGAACTCGCGACCCGTCGAATCGATGGGCAGGATATTGTCCTTCGTCCCGTGCAGGATCAGGCTCGGCGTGCCGGCCTCGCATACCTTCGCGACGTCGCCGCGGAAATCTTCGAGCCAGGATGGCACTACGGCGTACGCGGCAATGGGGGCGCTGGTGGTCGCGACATTCCAGCTGTTGGTGACATTCTCCTGGCTGATGCGGCTGCCGAGATTCTCATCGAGGTTGTAGAAATTCTGGTAGAAGTTGGTGAACCACGCGTATCGGTCGGCCCTCGCATTTGCTTGGATACCGTCGAACACCTCACGAGGCACTCCCGCGGGATTGTCGTCAGTCTTCAGCAGGAACGGCTCAAGTGAGGCAAGGAAGGCGAGCTTGGCGACGCGATCCGATCCAAATCTCGACACATAGCGAGCGAGCTCACCGGTTCCCATCGAGAAGCCCACGAGCACGACGTCGGTCAGGTCGAGCTCGGTTAGCACGGCATTGAGGTCGGCAGCGAAAGTGTCGTAGTCGTAGCCGACCGTGGGCTGGCTCGACCTGCCAAAGCCCCGACGGTCGTAGGCGATAACCCGGTAGCCGGCGTCGAGCAGGGCGAGGGTCTGGCGCTCCCAGGAGGCGCCGCTGAGCGGATAGCCGTGGATGAGCACGACGGCCTGGCCGGTGCCGTGGTCTTCGTAATAGAGCTCGATGTCTGTGGAGTTCTCCTGGCCTACGGTGATGAACGACATGATGTTCTCTTTCCTCGTTGTGATTCCCGTTGCGCGAGAACGTGCGTTCTCATCGCGTTTCTCCTATGCTAGAGAACGAACGTTCTCGATGCAAGTCCTCGAGGTCGATATGTGCTAAAAATCTGGAGAACAATGGATGACGCCACCGCACGTGAGCTGGTGCTCGACGCTGCCGACCGCCTCTATTACCGTCGCGGCATCACCGCTGTCGGAATGGACGAGCTCCGCACTGCCGCCGGCGTTTCGCTGAAGAAGACGTATCAGCTCTTCCCCTCCAAAGACGTCATTGTCGAGCAGGTCTTGCGTCGGCGCAATAATGCCTGGACCCGCGGCATTCTCGCCAGGGCAGAACTCGAGCCAACCCCCCGCGGCAAGCTGCTCGCCATCTATGACTTCCTTTCCGACTGGTTCGTCGAAGATGATTTCCGTGGTTGCGCCTTCATCAACTCGTTCGGCGAACTCGGCGCCACGGCACCGACCGTTGCGCAGGCCGCGCGCGACCATAAAAACTCGTTCCAGGCCTACGTTGCGGCACTCGCGCAGGAGGCCGGCGCGCCGAGCAACCTTGCTCCGCAACTGGTGCTGCTGGCGGAGGGTGCGCAGACCACGGCGGCAATTCTCGGCACACCGGATGCGGCCGCTCACGCTCGCGCCGCGGCATCCACCCTCATCGATGCCAGCCTCAGCGCCTCTCGACGGCACTGAGGCCGGTGGAATCATCACCGGCGTCACCATGGCGCCGAACAGCATCCCGCCTCTCACAGCCAGGCGCGCGACCGTGACGCTCAGCGCTGGCACCAGATTTTTGGGCAGACGTTGCGGGCATGCTCGACCCGCTCGGACTTCTCCAATATTAATCGAAATGCCGTCTATTCTGAGGTCACAGCGACCACGGTGCGCGAGTGTGCGACCCCGCAAAAACTTGCCCTCCAGCAGACGCTGTGTCGCAGGAGCAGGCCCGTGCTCGAACAGATTCCGTCCACTGTGGAGGTCCGCATGATTGCGCCGAGTATGCATCACCCTGTGACCGACCTCGAGTGGCTGCAGCGCACCGTCGCGCTCGCCACCAGCAACGTGGCAGCCGGTGGCGGACCCTTCGGCGCCCTGATCGTGCGTGACGGCGCGCTGATCGCCGAGGGGCAGAACCGGGTCACCGCCAACCTCGACCCGACAGCACATGCCGAGGTGGTGGCGATCCGCGCTGCGTGCCAGCTGATCGGCGACTTTTCGCTGGCCGGGGCCACGCTTTACACCTCGTGCGAGCCATGCCCGCTGTGCCTGTCGGCGGCCCTGTGGGCACGGGTCGATCGGATTGTCTATGCGGCCGATCGGGATGACGCGGCGCGGGGCGGCTTCGACGACCGCGATTTCTACGAACTCTTCGCCCGGGACCGCGCAACGTGGGGCGTGTCCATCGAGTCTGTACGCCCCGTTAATGCGAGTGAACCCTTTGATGCCTGGCTCGCCCACGAGCATCGCACCGACTACTGAACAGGCCTGCCAGCCCCAGAAGCTAGGGTCGAGGGATGACCGCCGCCACTTCCTTCCGTGACGGCACCCTCACGATCTGGAAAGACGACCGCGGCTTCGGCTTCATCCAGCCCGCTGATGGCGGCGACCGGATCTTCGTCAACGTCAATGACTTCGCCCAGGGACTGGCCCGCCCTGCGGTGGGTGACCCCGTGCGCTTCAGGACCGAGGTCGATCCGAGCGGTAAACCCAGGGCGGTGAGCGTGTCACCCCCGGGCATGTCGGCTCTGACCGCGCCGATCCCGCGAGTGAGGTTTCGGCGCCGGGAATTACTCGGGTGGTTCGCCGTAGTCGTGTTTGTGCTGCTGCTGGTGGCCCTGACAGCCTTCTTCGAACTCTCCCTCTGGGTCGGGGCCTCCTACCTGGTGCTGAGCATCGCCTGCTTTGTGGCATATGCCGTGGATAAGTCGGCCGCCGTCACCGGCGAATGGCGCGTCTCAGAAACGCGACTGCTCATTCTCGGCCTGTTGGGTGGATGGCCCGGGGCCGTCATCGCCCAGCGAGTGCTCAGGCACAAGACTCGAAAGGTGGCCTTCATCTCGATCTTCTGGGTTACGGTGGCGGTCAACGTCATCGCGCTGGTGGTATTCGGGTGGCCTCCTCTCATGCAGTCCATCGTCGAGCTGGCGACGTAGCGATAGTCGGCTTACGGTCGCGGTAGTTGGCGTAGGCGAAAGGGCTCAGCAGCGCAGCATTCGTCCGATCGATCACCGTGTGTATAACTGTATCGATGGCAATCGCAGCGCATGGCGACGTAACAGGCATCGTCCTGGCAGCAGGCGCCGGTTCTCGCGCAGGCGGACCCAAGGCTCTACTGCGGCTGCCCTCAGGAGAGCCGTGGCTCGAGGTCGCCACCCGCGCACTACTCGACGGGGGTTGCGCACGAGTGGTCGTCGTGCTCGGCGCACAGGAGCGATGTGCCCGGACTCTCGTACCCCCGGACGTCACAATCGTGATAGCGCCGAACTGGCAGCACGGCATGTCCGACTCCCTACGAGCGGGGCTCGCCGCGGCCACCGGTGACGCTGCCCTAGTCACACTCGTCGACCTCCCGACGCTGCCGGCCGCAGTGGTGAGGCGCGTGCTCGACGCCGAGGGCGATCTGCGTCAGGCCGTGTTTGGCGGGCGGCCCGGCCATCCCGTCTACTTCTCCTCAGACCGGTGGATGCCCGCCGCCGACAGTCTCGTCGGCGACACCGGTGCGCGGCGTTACCTGGCGGCGCACGGTGTCGTGGAGGTCGAGTGCAGCGACCTCTGGGATGGCGTGGACCTGGACTTCGGAGGCTAGCTTTCCGTGACCCCTCGGCGGATGTCGGCGGCCGCGGAGCGGTGCGGATCTCAACCTCAGTCGCGCAGCGCGCGGGCTGAAATCATCCTCACACTTGGTGTAGGGGCCGCGGGGGACTAGATTTCTCCAACCACCCGAATTCCCCGAACGAACGGCGGATCAATGTCGACTGCTGCAACCACCCCCGGCCCTGGCGCCGGCGATAAGGGCCTGAAGACAGGGGCCCTCGGCCTTGTCTCCAGCATTGTCGTCGGAATGTCGTCCACGGCACCCGCCTACAGCCTCGCGGCCAGCCTCGGATTCATCGTCGCCGCCGGCGCCGGGATCAAGTCGCCCGCGATTGTGCTGCTGGCCTTCGTGCCGATGTACCTGATCGCCGTGTCCTACCAGGAACTGAACAGGGCAGAGCCGGATTGCGGCACCACCTTCACCTGGGCATCCCGCGCTTTCGGCCCGAAAACCGGCTGGCTCGGAGGCTGGGGCATCATCGCGGCGGACGTAATCGTGATGGCGAACCTCGCCCAGATTGCCGGAACATACACGTTCACGCTGCTTGGCGAGCTGGGCGTCGCCGGAGTTGCGGACCTCGGAGACAACGTCGTCGCCAGCACCACCGTCGGCATCCTCTGGATCGTGCTGATGACCTGGATCTGCTATCGCGGCATCGAGGTATCTGCACGGCTGCAGTACGGGCTGCTCGCCATCGAGGTCGTCGTGCTCGTGATGTTTGCCGTCGTTGCGCTGACACGGGTACTCTCCGGCGACGGCGTGCCCGGATCGCTCACCCCGTCCCTGGACTGGTTCAACCCGGTCGGGCTCGATTTCCCCACCGTGATCGCCCCCGCAATCCTGACCGCGATCTTCATCTACTGGGGATGGGACACCGCCGTCGCCCTGAACGAAGAGAGCGCCGACCCCGGCAAAACCCCCGGTCGAGCCGCCATCATCTCCACTTTCCTTCTGCTCGGAACCTACGCGCTGGTCACGGTCGCGGCCGTGGCCTTTGCGGGCGTCGGCGAAACAGGGATGGGCCTGGCCAATCCCGAGAACTCGGGCGACGTATTCCGTGCCATCGGCGCGACCCTGTTCGGGGACAGTCTGCTTGGCCACATCGCTCTCGTGCTGCTGGCGGCATCCATTCTCACGTCTGCGTCGGCGTGCACACAGACCACGATCCTGCCGACGGCACGCACCGCACTCTCCATGGCGGCCTATAAGGCGATTCCGGAGAAGTTTGCGCGCATCCATCCGAAATTTCTCACCCCGACCTGGTCGACGATCGGCATGGGCATCATCTCGATCGCCTTCTACCTGCTGTTCACCCTCATCAGTCCTGATCTGCTCGGTGCGCTGATCGGCTCGGTCGGCCTCATGATCGCGTTCTATTACGGGCTCACGGGATATGCCTGCTTCTGGTTCTACCGCAGGACGCTGCTCACGAGCGCACGCCATTTCGTGATGCGCGGGGTCATCCCGCTCGCCGGTGGACTGATGCTCACCGCGGTGTTCGGCTTCGGGCTACAGCAGTACGCCACGGTTGACTGGCTTCTGGATGCGAACGGCAACAACGTCACCATTTTCGGGATCGGCGCGGTAGCGGTGGTCGGAGTCGGCGCGATGCTGCTGGGCGTGGTTCTCATGCTGGTGTGGATGGTGCGGGCTCCCGCGTTCTTCCGCGGCAAGACTCTCGAGAAGCGCGCAGACGACCTCGTGCTGCTGCCTGCGGTCGGCTCCGCGCCCATGTTCGGGCTCCCCGACTCAGGGCTGATGCCGACCGTGATTGCCCCCGACCTGTCGAACCTGCCGCCGGGTGAGACGGCGGTCGATCCGGCAACCGGAGAACGGATCACGCGCTCCGGCGCAGACAGCTAAGGGGCGCGGACGGCTCGGGGGCGGGGACGGCTCGCATGGCGCTCATGCGATAGCCGCTCGATCTCGACGATCAACTCGCTCGCGCTGGCCATGGCATCGTGCCGACGTGCTGCCGGCGTGACCGGCCCTGCCGATCATGCTGAGCTCGAACCGTCTGGCGGCGGTGATGGAGGTCACGACCGCAAGCTCGCGACCGGCACCCTCCAGAATCTGCCCGCTTTCTCTCTGCCCTTCGAGGTATCCCGTGGGCTCCTCCGGGCGACGAAAAGCGCCGGGGAGTCTCGCCGGATCCAGCCCGAAATCGTGGAACGTCTCGAACAGCGTGATGCCGTCATCGTCGGATCGCACTGGCCGACGAGCTGTGCTGACCTGGCGCGCAGCACCGGCGGGTCTGCGTTGATCGGGCCCGGGCCCATCGGCAGGCGCGGGGGCGGGTTTATCGGTTCGGTCGACACAGCCTTGGGCCACGGATGTCGTGCCATCAGCGTGTTTCGGCATCCCGTGCGATCCAGCTCGCCGGAGCATGAGCATCCCTAACGTTCATGCGTTCAGATGCAATTCAGATCTTCACTGCCTAGGATGGCAATAGTGACCGTTCGCCCGAGAGACCCTGTGACCCCCAGTTCGGGATCACTGGACTCCGGCAATTCAATTGTTCGGCAGCGACTGTCACGGTGGGGCGTTCGCACTCCTCGGCTACTGCGCGGCCCGCGTGTCGAAGTTCCCCTCACTGCCCCGGTCATTCAAACAGCACGACTCGTAATCCGTCCCCATCGGCTTTCCGACGCCGAAACCTGGTTCGATATCCAATCCGACGAGGGCGTGTTGACGTTTTTGTCGTGGCCGCACCGCAACCGCGCGCAATCCTTTCAGCACCTCAAAGACAGGACGAGGCACACCACGCTCTCGCAGGCGGACGACCTGCTCGCGCTGGCCATCGAGCGTGACGGGAAACTCATCGGCGACCTGTCGGTTCACTTGCGCACCGTCCACCCCGATTTCCGCTCCGCCGAGATCGGATGGATCCTGGCGTCATCCCACGGTGGCGCAGGTCTTGCCACCGAGGCGGTCTGCGCCGTGATCGACCTGATGTTCGGCCGCCTTGATATCAAGTGGATGCTCGCGATAGTCGACATCAGGAATGAGAGGTCCCTGGCTCTCGCGACACGACTCGGCTTCATCGAAGTGAGCCGTGACGGTCGGGACCTCACGATGATGATGAGTCGCGACCAGCGCAACTTCTGCCCCGATCACTCGGGTCAGCGCTCGCTAAGTAGCCACCACATCGGCTGACGTCACCCGGGAGCACAGGGGAGAATCCATGATTGCCAGGATGCGCCGAAACCCGGAGCGCCTGCACCTCGCGTTGATGCTCGCACTCACCTTTTCGACCGGTGTGATCGATGCCGTCGGATACCTCGGCCTCGACCGTGTCTTCACCGGCAACATGACGGGCAACGTCGTCATCCTCGGGATGGCCCTGACCGGTGCCGACGGTTTGCCCATCACCGGCCCGATCATCGCCCTGCTGCTGTTCATGCTGGGTGCCGGCATCGCGGGGCGCGTGTTGAGGTCGATTGCCGCGGGGTGGTCGGCGCGGTCGACCATCCTGTTTTCATTCGTCGGACTCGTTCTCGCTACATCGGCCATCCCCATGCTCGTCATCGACGATCCGACCGAACCCCTGATGCTTGCGGCCACCGGCGCGCTGGGCCTCGCCATGGGTATGCAGGCCGGGGCCGCCCGGCACATTGGGGTGAAGGATGTCACGACCGTCGTCGTCACCTCCACCATCGTCGGGCTGGCCTTCGACTCGGTGTTCGCCGCCAGGACCTCGGGGCACCCCTGGGCTCGCCGCGTGCTCGCGGTCGCCCTGATCGGCGCCGGAGCCGCCGCCGGCGCCCTCCTGCTGCAGATCAACATCTCGGCCGGGATGCTCGTGGCCGCCGGCATCACCCTCGTGGCCGCGCTGCTCGGTCACCTCGGCCGCCCTGGCGCCGCCGCGGCGTAGGCCGGGCGGCCCGCTCTCCCCTCCGGGCGCCTCCCCTGCCGAGGGCCCCGGTCCCCTGTCCCCGCCCCCGCCCCTCGGGCTCGATCCCCTTCCCCTGTCCCGGTCCGAAATGACGGAGTCTTCGGGCCCTATCTCAGGCATCCAGTGGGCTGGAGTTGAGCCCGGGGTCCACAAGTCCGTCATTTCGGACTGCCGCGGGGCACGACCGCCTCGTGTTGGTAACTCCCGCAATTCGGCACCAGCCGCGAACAGCCGGCCCGGAAAGCCGGGTGTGTTCGCCGGCGGCACCTGCGATCTGCAGGAGTTACCAACATCGGGGTGCGGTTGCGAGTGCGCCGCGGGGACGGCAGCAGCTACGCGGCAGAGGCTAGTCGTCGGACCAGCTGGCGACCAGCCGCGCGATGTACGAGGTCGCCGGTGCCTGCACCAGCTCGCGCACGGTCGCTCGCTGGGTGGCGCGCCCGTGCTCGATGACGACCACGTCATCCGCGAGCGCGGCGACGTCGTCAAAGCTGTGGGTCACCACGATGGTCGGGCCACCCCATTCGCGGATGTGACGGCCCAACTCGCCGCGCACGTCTTCCCGAACCTCGACATCAAGGGCCGCGAGGGGCTCGTCGAGCAGCAGCAGATCGGGATCGCTGGCGAGGGCGCGTCCCAGGGCGACGCGCTGCGCCTGCCCGCCGGAGAGCTGGGGCGGGCGGGCCGAGGCGAGGTCGGCGATGCCGAGGCGGTCGAGCCAGGCGAGGGCCAGTGCGCGGCCCGCCGCCCGGGATTTCCCGGCGGCGCGCGGGGCGAAGGCGACGTTCTCAAGCACGGTCAGGTGCGGGAACAGCAGGTAGTCCTGGAACACAACCCCGAGGCGGCGATCCTCCATTTCGACATGGGTGGACTCGTCGTCGAGTACACGATTGCCGACCACGATCGAGCCGGAATCGAGGTGAAGGGTTCCGGCAAGAAGCGCCAGCACGGTCGACTTGCCCGCGCCATTCGGGCCGAGCAGGGCGAGGGTGCGGCCGGCGGAGACCGCGAGGTCAAGGTCGAGGGTGAAGGCTCCGCGAGTGGCCTGAAGCCGGGCCGCGATGCTCACCCTGTCACCCCCGGCACCCAGCGGTCGCGCAGGCCGATAAGGACGGCGACGGAGATGAGCATCAGCACGAGCGAGAGGGCGATCGCGGCATCCGGATCAGTCTGAAGTTGCAGGTAGGTCGCAATCGGCAGCGTCTGCGTGGTGCCCGGAAAGCTGCCGGCGAAGGTGATGGTGGCACCGAATTCGCCGAGCGCACGGCAGAAGCAGAGCAGTGCGCCGGCGGCGATTCCCGGGGCGACCAGCGGCAGTGTGATGCGACGAAATACGGTGAACCGCGAGGCACCCAGTGTCGCGGCCGCGATCTCGAACCTGCGATCGGATGCCCGCAGCGCCCCCTCGACGGCGAGCACCAGGAACGGCATCGCAACGAATACCTGCGCAATGACGACGGCCGCGCTGGTGAACGGGAGCTGAAACGGGAGGTACTGCCCGAGCAGCCCTCGACGCCCCAATAGCAGCAGCAGCGCCACGCCTCCCACGACCGGCGGCAGCACCAAGGGCACGGTCACCAGCGCGCGCAGCAGCCGCCTCGGCACCGCGGGCCACTGCGCTGACTGCGCGAGCACCAGGGCCAACGGCACCCCGAGCACCAGCGCGATCAGCGTCGACACCAGCCCTGTACCGAGGGAGAGCAGCAGCGCGGAGGCGATGGCCGGCTGGGAGAGGAGTTCGGGAAGCCGCGCCCAGGGTGCGCGCAGCATGAGCGCGAGAAGCGGCAGCCCAAACAGCGTGAGCGCCAGTATCGCGGGAATCCACAGCACCGGCGTCAGCACGCCGCGGCGGCGGTTACGGCGCGCCGAACCCGGCATCGGTCAGGATCTCCTTCCCGGCAGGCGAGAGCACCCAAGCGATGAACGCGGAAGCGGAGACCCTGTTGGTGGATGCACTGAGCAGCGCGATCGGATACGCGCCGATGGCGGTGGATGCCTCGGGAAACTCGATCCCTTCAACCCTGTCCCCCGCAGCGATCACGTCGGTGCGATACACCAGCCCGGCGTCGACTTCGCCGAGTTCAACCCTGGTCAGGACGGCCCTGACGTCCAGCTCGAGAGTGTCGGGCGCTGCGACGATCCCGGCACCGTCGAACACGGACTTCGACGCCGCACCGCACGGCACTTCGACCGCACAGAGGGCCAGGCCGAGGTCGGCGTTGGCGAAATCGGCGAGGCCGGTGATGCCACCGGGATTTCCTGCGGGCACCGCGATCTCGAGCGTGTTGGTGACGAACACGGTCGGCTCGCCCACGGTCAGCCCGGCGTCGGCCACCGTCGCCATAGTGGCGCCACTGGCGGCGGCGAACACGTCGGCCGGCGCTCCCCCGATGATCTGGGTTGCGAGGCTAGAGCTCCCGCCGAAGTTCAGGGCGACCGTCACGTTCGGGTGCTCCCGCTCGAACGCGTCGGCGATCGCCCCGAACGTGTCGGTGAGGGATGCGGCGGCGAACACGGTCACGGTGCCCGTGAAGGAGTCGGGAGAAGCTGGCGCGGTGGGCGCCGAGCATCCACTCAAAAACAGCCCCGCCGCCACAACGGTCACCAGCACGCGCTTCACGCGCCGACCTCCGGTAGCTCGATGACCACGGTGGTCGCTTTC
>NZ_JANLVV010000146.1:0-2265 GCF_031364185.1 Salinibacterium sp.
GCGCGGCCTCGGCGTGTGGATATTCGTTACCGCGGGGCTGCCGGATGATGCGGCGGGGCATGCCTGGCTCGAGCTCCGAGATGAGAGCGGCACCAGTCTGTTCTCGATAGACGTGACCCTCGACCAGTTCCAAGAATGGGACAAGCCGTTTATCGGTGAAGGCCGGACGCCTGCGGCCGAGCGGTTCACCAAAGCGCGCTTCGCAGGACCGTGGGGCGAGTGGCCATGGATACAGCATGATCAGACATACGCTGACTACGCCGAGCAAGTGTCGTCATACGTCGCGGGACGTTAGCCGTTCGCGCGGCTTCCAGTAGATTGGAAAATCCATGGCCCAGTCACTTTCCGAGGCGGCCAAGCTGTTGCTCGCCGAAGTCCGCGACCGTTACCTGAACTCAGGAGATTTCAACGGGTTCTATCTCGCAGGGCGCGGTACAGATTCGGTCGTGGTCGACGCCGCGGTCGAACTGCTTGACCACGGATTGATCCAGGTTGTCGGCGAGAACGACTACATGAACATTCACATCCGACCGTGGCCGTCGCGTCGCACGGTAGATGCTCAGCGGGATGAGTTGCGAGCCCTGGCGCCCGAAATGTACGGGGTCTGCCTGTACCCGACTGCGGCAGGCATGCAGAGCGTCCGCATGCCGAAGCGGTTCAAAGATTCGCCCTACTCGTTGGAAATGGCTCGCGGTCACTCAACACTCGAACTCACATTCTTTAGTGCAGATGTCCTCGAGCCTTACCGCAACGATCCCCGTTTTCACTTCGACTACTCGGACTTCGGCGTTAACATGGGCATTGGCGACGACGCGTATCTTGACGAGGGCGAGCCGCAGAGGGACAAGTTTGGCCTGTCGCATATCGGCTTCGCCTACGACCTGAGTGGCTTCGATCCGGACGATCCCGACTCGCCAATCGTTCGACGTGTTGCCGCCTTCTATGGCGACATGGCCGACATCACTACCGAGCACCAGCAGCGGTGGAGAACGAATGAGGTGCCGCGTTACGGGCTTCATCCGCACCACGAGTGGTGGGGAAAACAGATGGGGCATTGGCCCGACGGTCTCGGTCCATTCGACAGGCTCTTCTATGAGCTCGAGAACATCAGCGAGCTGTTCGAACGGGTCTGGGGCAAGCCGCTCCTCACGACCGTGAAGCGCCCTAGCGAGTTCGGGTGGATTCTCCGACCGTCGCAGCGGGAGTGGGACGAATTCATTGTCCAGCTCGACAAGGTGTTGTCAGAGAACCTGAGCCACGCTTCTTTCGACGCGGCTAGCGTCCTCAAGCACGACAGATCGGGGAATAACATGGGCACGCTGAGCCGGCTGGAATCCTTCATGGTCTCCAATCGGGTGGCTGCCGACCGAGCGAAGGAAGTGCTGCGACCGCTCCGCTCTGTCCGCTCTGCGCGTCAGAAGCCCGCCCACGCTCTTCGCAAGAACGTCACCGACAAGACCTTTGTCCACAGGCAAGTCGACCTACTGCACGATGTAAATGAGTCGCTCCTTGCTATGCGGTATTGGCTCGCCTCGCACCCCAAGAACCGCGAGAGTTGGAAGGCGCGATTCGATGAGGACGAGAAGGACTATCGCTTCTGAGTTGCACGTGACGGAACGGTGCAGGCAACCGTGCGGTACCGCGGTGAGCGCCAATTGGAGATGACTAGCAAAGCTGCATACGCGTCTACCCTCAAGTCATGTGGTTCAGGCAGCATCCGGGGAGCGCCGTTCGTCCGCGATTTCAGCCCAATGACGACGGGGACCCAAAAGGGACCACAACTCCTGAAATCGCTGCAATTCATGACGTCCGTTGACGTTCGGTGACGCGCAAAGACCGCGCATCTATGCGGAAAATAAGCCTCGTCGCCCACCTGGGGGTCAAGGGGTCGCAAGTTCAAATCCTGTCAGCCCACAATGGGATCTCGCACGAAACTGGGAACCTTCGAACCCTCACGGGTTAGAGGGTTTTTTGGTTTGAAAGTCGCGGCTCTTGCTAGTGGTGACCCCGAACATCTAACTCAGCGAAATAGAGATACCCCCAGGGGTATAATAAGAAGGAGAACGAGAGAAGGAGTGCCACCATGTGCCATGCGGTCACCTGCAAACAGTGCGGCAAGACGACCTGGGCGGGCTGCGGACAGCACGTCGACCAGGTGATGCGCATGGTCCCGGCCGCACAGCGCTGCGCCGGCCACGAGAAGCAGCCATCGTCGCCGGGCTTCTTTGCGCGACTCTTTTCCCGAAACTAACTGGTGTTCGAGCG
>NZ_JANLVV010000266.1:0-2184 GCF_031364185.1 Salinibacterium sp.
GGAGATCCCGGCGATCTGTCGTCATCCACGCCTGAGTAGCGGCGTGGCGGCGGATATCTCCTTCATTTGGCAACGGACGCGAAACCGCCGCCGCCCGCCGGTTAGGCTTGAGGCATGCACGGTGAGTTCAAGGTTCCCGGGGGCAAGCTGGTCGTGGTTGACCTTGAGGTCGAGAACGGTCTGATCGCGGCATTCCGGCTGGCAGGCGACTTCTTCCTCGAGCCCGATGGCGCACTCGACAGTATCAACGAAGCCATCAACGGCATGCCCGCCAGCTCTGAGGCCGCCGCCTTCGCGAAGGCCATCACCACCGCCCTGCCCGCAGGTGCGCTGCTGCTGGGGTTCTCGCCCGAGGCGGTCGCGACCACGATCCGCCGGGCGCTGCAGAAGGCGACCGGATGGCGGGATTACGAGTGGCAGGTCATCCGGGGCCCGGCGCTCGACCCCGTGCTGCAGATGGCGCTCGACCAGGTGCTCTCGGAGGAGGTCGGTGCCGGCATCCGGAAACCGACCATGCGCATCTGGGAGTGGGAGAAGCCCGCGGTGGTGCTTGGCAGCTTCCAGTCGGTGAAGAACGAGGTCGATGAGGCCAACGCGGCGAAGTACGGTTTTGACATCGTGCGCCGCATCTCGGGCGGCGGTGCGATGTTCATGGAGGCGGGGTCGGTGATCACCTACTCGATTTACGCCCCGGCCGAACTGGTGCAGGGGATGAGTTTCGCCGACTCGTACGCCTTCCTCGACGAGTGGGTCATCGTCGCGCTTAAGTCCCTCGGGATCGACGCATCGTATGTGCCGCTCAACGACATCACGAGCCCGACCGGCAAGATCGGTGGTGCCGCCCAGAAGCGACTGGGCAGTGGTGCGGTGCTGCACCACGTGACCATGAGTTACGACATGGATGGCGACAAAATGGTCGAAGTGTTGCGCATCGGCCGCGAGAAGATGAGCGATAAGGGCACCAAGAGCGCCAATAAGCGGGTCGACCCGCTGCGAAGCCAGACCGGTCTGAGCCGCGCCGAGATCATCGACAAGATGGTGGCGACCTTCACTGGACTGTACGGTGCTGCCGCTGGCAACATCACTCCGGATGAGTTAGCGAGCGCCCAGAAGCTCGTCGACGAGAAGTTCGGCACCCGGGAGTGGCTGTACCGCGTCCCGTGAGTCGGGCGAGCGAACGCCGGGCTACAGGCGAACCAGCCGATGAACCACGCGGTGAAGGCTCGTCCTCTACGCATTCCCCGTGTCCTTCGCCGATCGCTATTCGGCCTCGGAGACCCCCTAATGAATACCACCGGAGAAACCGATATCGCGTTAACTCCCCTTGAGAGATCGCGCCAATAGGTGCGGTCTTTTCCGACCAAATGAAGGACAACCCCGCTCCGGATCCCTGGTTTCCGGGGCCCACCACACGCTCGAGCGAAATTCTCCTTCATTTGGCTGCTGCCTATTGGCGCGATCTCTTAGTCGACGAGATGCGTACGACTGATCGAGCATCGGTAGATCGCCTTGTGCTGAGAGTGAACGAGGGGCGCGCTCTGGTGTGAATGCGCCGCCGCGGTCGACTATCAACTATGGAAAAATCTGCGTTCGTGCTGGGTGCAAGTGGCCAAGTGGATAGGGCTGTCATGAGTGCTCTCGTAAGAGATGGTTGGCAGGTTCGGGCCGGTTCGCGCAGTGTGCACGAGTGGCCAGAGGGGGTCGAGGGAGTCCTAGTTGATCGCGAAATCGATGCGAGCCTGGTTACTGCTCTCGCGCGCGGCGCGGATGTTCTGGTCGATTGTGTTGCGTACACCGACACGCACGCTCGCCAGGTGCTCGCCTGCGAGGGGCTGACTGGGTCGGCGATAGTGCTCTCTAGTGTGTCTGTCTATGCCGATAGCAGCGGCAGAACTCTCGACGAGGCGCAAGGGTGTGACGACTTTCCAGAATTTCCCCCTGCAGTGCCTGAAAGTCACACACGAGTGCGGCCAAGTGGTCGAACATATTCGACTCGGAAGGTTGCGATGGAGGACGTTCTTCTCAGCGCCGGAGCCGCGGTGCCAGTAACGGTCCTGAGGCCCAGAGCGGGTTCTAGGTCTCGTTGCAACACTCCATCAGAATTCGGAGTGTGGACATCATGGGACGACGTGGACGTAAGAGATGGCTCAGCGTTGAGGACGCGTATTGGAAGCTGATCCTCGC
>NZ_JANLVV010000234.1:0-14344 GCF_031364185.1 Salinibacterium sp.
CGGTAGCGCGGTGGATTAGTGCAGCGAGACTCCCAGCAGCGCGTGGATCGCGTCGAGGTCAACCCCGGTCGGCGATGCGCCGGAGGCCGCGCGGGCATCGACGGCAGCGAGCGCGGCGGGTGTTGCGAGGTCGCGGGCCAGGGCATCCCGAAGCTCTGCGAGAAGTTCGGAACCGGTGCCGGATGCATCCAGGCCTCTCGCCCAACCGATCCAGGAAGCGAGTCGTGCCACGGCGGTGGTGAGAACCTCGTCTGTCCACTCCCAGTCACCTCGATAGTGATGGGAGAGGATAGTGAGCCGAATGGCGCGGGGGTCGACACCGGCGGTGACCAGTGCCGAAACGAACACGAGGTTACCGAGCGATTTACTCATTTTCTCACCGCGATAGCTGACCAGCCCGGCGTGCACGTGCGCCTGCGCGTGGCGGCGCCCGGTGAGTGCGGCGGTATGACCGGCGGTGAACTCGTGATGAGGAAAAATGAGGTCCCGCCCTCCTCCCGCGACGGTCACCGGGATGTCGAGGAATTCCTGCACGATGACCGAGCACTCGATGTGCCATCCGGGGCGACCGTCTCCCAGCTCGCTCGGCCAGGAGGGTTCGCCCGGTCGCGCGCCCATCCACAGCACAGGGTCGAGCGGGTCGCGTTTGCCCTCGCGCGCCGGATCTCCGCCTCGTTGGGCCGCCAGAACCAGCATCGTGTCGCGATCGAGCCGGCTCACCTGGCCCAGCTGCCACGAGGAGTGTGCCGCGGCTGCGGTGCTGTCGAAATACACGTCATTGCCGAGCCTGTACGCCAGCCCCGCGTCCAGCAGCCGCCGCACTGCCTGCTCCACGCGGCCCACCATGTCTGTAACGGCAACGAAGTGATCGGGCGGGATGACGCCAAGAGCGCGCATGTCGTTTCGGAACAGCTCGATCTGACCGGCTGCGAGGTCGCGCCAGTCAACCCCGGTGGCCGTCGCCCGCTCCAGGAGCGGGTCGTCGACATCCGTCACATTCTGCACGTAGCGGACGTCGTAGCCAGCGTCACGCCAGACCCGGTTGAGGGTGTCGAATGCGAGATAGGTCGCGGCATGACCGATGTGAGTAGCGTCGTAGGGTGTGATGCCACAGACGTAGAGGCCTGCGGCGGCGCTCGGGCGCACCGGGATGATCGACCCGGATGTCGTGTCGAAAACCTGGGGAATGGCGGCGGTGCCGGGTAGCCGCGCAACCTCGGGCTGGCTCCAGGACTTCACCGCCTTAGCCTAGAGCGGCTGGATGGCACCCATGGACAACAGCACCAGCAGCACGACTCCCAGCACTACTCGATAAACGACGAACGGCAGGAATGACCGCTTCTCGATGTAGCGCATCAGGAAGGCAATGACGAGATAGCCCACCACGAAGGCAACTGCGGTTGCCACCAGCGTCTCGGGGTATCCGTAGACACCTTTGGGCTCACCGAAGCTGTGCACCAGCTCGTACAGGCCGCTGCCGAACACCGCAGGTATGGCGAGCAGAAATCCGAACCTGGCGGCGGCGGGTCGCGTGTAGCCCAGTGACAGCCCCATTGTCATCGTGGCGCCGGAGCGTGAGACGCCGGGCACAAGCGCCAATACCTGCGCGAGGCCGATCGCGATGCCGTGCCGGTAGGTCATCTTATCCAAGGGTCGGATCTTCCTGCCGAGGTAGTCGGCGAGTCCAAGGATGAGGCCGAACACGATCAACACGATCGCGATGATCCACAGCGAGCGAAACACAGACCGGATGGTGTCCTGGGCGAGAAAACCGATGACAACGATCGGCAGCGTGCCGATAATAATCAGCCACCCGAGGCGAACATCAGGGTCGTTTTTGGGGATGCCGGCGGAGTGAACGCCACCCGTCGAGCCGAAATGCCGGAACCAGCGTCCGATGATGCGCACGATGTCTTTGCGGAAGTAAAGGATCACCGCAAGCTCAGTGCCGATTTGCGTGATCGCGGTGAACGTCGCCCCCGGATCGGTGGCACCAGGAAGCAACTCGCCGACGATACGAAGATGTGCGCTTGAGGAGATCGGCAGGAACTCTGTAAGCCCCTGGACGAGTCCAAGAATGATGGCTTCGATGAAGCCCATGGGCCCCTCCTCGGTTGTGCGGCAGCTAGTAATTCACGAACAGGTCTCCGAGAACCCGCCTGCCAAAGACTAATGCGTCCAGCGGGACGCGCTCGTCAACGCCGTGAAACATCCCAGGGAAGTCCATATCTGGCGGAAGTTGCAGCGGCGCGAAGCCGTACCCCTTGATACCAAGTTTCGACAGCGCCTTATTGTCTGTGCCTCCCGAGAGCAGGTACGGCAAAACCTCGGCGCCGGGATCGTGGGCGTGCAGTGTTCCCACCATCGCGTCGACGAGCGGCCCGTCAAATGAATTTTCCAGCCCGACATCGCGATGCATGACGACCACCTCGATGTCGTCTCCAACGAGTTCGCGCACGCGCGCAAGCACGGCGTCCTCCTCGCCGGGGAGGGTGCGGATATCGATGAGCGCCTCCGCGACGTCCGGGATCACGTTGTGCTTATAGCCGGCCTTCAGAAGTGTCGGGTTGGTCGTGGTGTGCAGGGTGGCCAGGATGAAGCCCGCTGCTGATCCCGTGCTCAGCACCACCGCGTCCGGGCCCACCTTCTCGGGATCAACGTTCATGAGCCGCCCAAGTTCCGCCACCAGCTGCGTGGTGGTTGCGGTCAGCTCGACTGGCCACTCCTGCTGGCCGAGTGTAGCGACCGCCTGCGCGAGCTTCGTGACGGCATTGTTCCGGATGACACGGCTGCCGTGTGCGGCGGTGCCCCGCGCCACCAGCCGCACCCATACGAGCGCCTTCTCGCCGGTCTGCAGCAGGTACGCACGCTGGCCATTCAGGTGAACGGAGTAGCCGCCCACTTCGCTGATGGCCTCAGTTGCGCCCTCGAACAGGTCCGGTCGGGTGTCGACGACGTGGTGGGAGCCGAACACTCCCCCGTTCTCCTCATCGGAGAAGAACGCGATGATCAGGTCACGGGCGGGCTGCCTGCCTGCGCCGAGCACGTCCTCGAGCGCCGTGACGATCATCGCATCCATGTTCTTCATGTCGACAGCGCCACGTCCCCACAGCAGGCCGTCCCGGATCTCCCCCGCGAACGGGTCCACGGTCCAGTTGGCCGGGTCGGCCGGCACGACATCGGTGTGCCCATGAACGACGAGGGCGGGCTTATCGGCGTTGGCGCCGGGAACGCGGGCGAAGACGCTGGTGCGGCCGGGAGCGGCATCCACATACTCAGTGTCAAGACCCATCGCCTCAAGGAGGGAGCCCAGGTATTCGGCCGCCTCGGTCTCACCAGTCGACCTGCCTTCGCCGTAGTTCGTCGTGTCGAACCTGATCAGGTCGCGGGCAATTCGGGCTGTCGATTCGAGCTCGGTGTTCTCGGGCATGACTCCACCCTAAGCGTGTGCGTTTGTCGCCTCCCCTGTGCGTTGGGGGTGACGGAAGAGTGCTATTCTCATACCTCGGTGGGTCCGTGAAGGATTCATCGCCGCGCGCGGATGGCGGAATTGGCAGACGCGCTAGCTTGAGGTGCTAGTGCCCGTATAGGGCGTGGGGGTTCAAGTCCCCCTTCGCGCACGATGGGTAGTTCGGCTTATTGAGCCGGATCATTCGGAATATAGGTCGGCAAGTCGCTTCGGCGAGTTGCCGGCCTATTTTTGGCTCCGCGGCGGGGGCTTACGGGTTATAGGCAAGAAAGTGGCTTTGGCGGAGCCGCGAATCGCACCGATGTGTACTTCGTGCAGGGCGTTGAGTGCGAGATCGGCGTACCTGGCGGGACTATCTCGTCAACGGTGTTTCCGGCGGTTTTTATTTGTAGGTTTCCGCGGCCGACCAGCGGTCTTGGAAGGTCATGACGAAGGCGTTCAGCGCAGGCTTCTTGTCGCATCGTCCGTTGGGTGCGGCTGCGACCGGTGGGGTCGAGGCTACGAGTTACAAGCAATGCCGTGCGGCTTGCTCGGTCGGGCAGTGCCCGCGAGCCCGCACTGCCCGCCACGACCGTGCGTTCAATGATTCGATCGCGTTCGTGGAGCAGATTACGGTGTAAATCTCGAGGTCGTAGTCCGGAAAGGGGATGAACTCTTCCCATTCGTTCTCCCAGAGCCGGATGATCGCGACTTAGCGTTCGCCCCTTTCTCGCCCAGTTCCTCCAGAACGGCCCGGGCGGCGTTCGCGTTCGGGGCGGTATACGAGCGGCTTGGTGGACCATTCGTTCATTTCGTCGATGACTTTGTCCGTGATCCGAGAGGTCGTCTCCTCGCCGGCCGTGGCCCAAAGATCTGGGCGAAGTGCGCGGTAAACTCCCCTATCGTCAAACCGTTCGCGTACCGTGACAGGACGATGTCATCGACCCCGTTCAAACGGCGTTGGCGTTTCTTGACAATCTGCGGCTCGAACGAACTGTCACGGTCCCTCGGGACCCCGATAGTGACCTGCCCCGTCGCTTCGGTCAGGACCATCTTCGACCCGGTGCCCTTTCGCTTGTTTGCATCACCATGGCCGGGATCGGCCTGGTTCTTCTCGTGCCCGAGGTGCTCAGTCATCTCCTCGTTCAACGCCGTTTCCAGCACGGTCTTCGTAAACTGCTTCAATAGTCCATCCGGCCCGGACAGCGATAGGCCTTGCTCAGTGGGCGAACGCACCAGCTCATTCGCTGCAGTTTCCTCCGCGGAGGGACCCAACTTCTTAGATTTCACAACATCTAATGTCGTAGTCATCGCGGCACCCCTCCCTCCGAGGTCACGCCCGGCGCGTCTGCCGTGAACACCGTTTTGTCTACAGTCCCAAGCAGACGCGAGCGGTTGCCGAACGCATCGATGCCTACAACCGGGAACCGTTCCAGACACGTGCCGGCTCCCGCCTCAGCGTGTTCGAGAGCGAGGAGAAGGCGCTGCTGCGGCCGTTGCCGTCGGCCCCGTATGAGATCAGTCGGTGGGTCAAGGGTCGGAGGGTGCAGAAGGTCGCCGGTTGCGTGGTCCACAGCGACCGAGGATCACGATTTCGAAGCCGGAAGCTCCTCAGCGCTCTGGCCGGCCACCGCCGGCTCGGATCGGTGGGAAGAGTCGCCCCGTGTGGTGACAACGCCGCGATGGAATCCTTCTTCAGCGTGCTGCAGAAGAATGTCCCGGACCGCTGCTCCTGGGCCACCCGTCAGGAGCTGCGGATCGCGATCGTGGCCTGGATCGAACGCGCCTACCACCGACGACGTCGACAAGCAGCCCTGGGCCGGTTGACGCCGGTCGAGTTCGAGGCCATCGTGAACACGCCAGCCACCCTGCCTGCGTGACTAAAAACTGTCACCAAACCCTGTAGCAGACCCGCCAGGGGTGTGGGGGGTCAGTCTTTATTGCGTACCCGGTCGAGCACGACGGCGGCGATGATGACGACGCCTTTCACCACACTCTGCGCTGGCGACGGAATTCCCATCAGAGTCAGCCCGTTGCTCACTACGCCGATCACCACGGCCCCAAGCACGGTGCCGACAATGGTGCCGTAGCCGCCCGCTAGGCGGGTACCGCCGAGAACAGCCGCAGCGATCGCGTCCAACTCGATGCCGGTAGCGATGTTCGGGAGCCCGCTCTGGACTCGGGCTGAGAGGATCACGCCCGCCAAGGAAGCGAACACGCTGCAGATGACAAGAGCTAGGACCCGCACGCGTCCAACTGGCACCCCAGCAAGGCCCGACGCCTCGGCGTTGCCACCGACAGAGTAGAGCTGGACACCGAACAGGGTGCGCTTGAGTAAGATTTGGCAGATCACAAACGCGAGCACGGGGTACAGAAGTAGAGATGGGATACCCGCGATCTGGCCGAGCGCGAAAATGTCCAAGAAGGCGATCGATTGGATGGCGCGTGGTTCACCATTATTGTAGGACAACGCAAGGCCGGTACCGACGCTCAAGGTGCCCAGAGTAACGATGAAGCTCGGAACACGAAAACGAACGGTGAAAAGTCCGTTGATGAGGCCGAAAGCCAGCCCAATGCCGAGACAAGCAATGAGCGTGATGATGGCGTTGACAGGCGACCCGTTGGCCCCGTCGTTTTGGAGTATCGCACCGGCCGCGATGCTGCAGACGGCCATGACGCCTGCCATGGACAAATCGATCTCGCCTGCGATCAGCACGATTGTGATGCCAAGCGCAACGATCAGCACCACAGAGATCTGGCGGCCGATGTTGAGTGCGTTCACGACCGTAAAAAAGTACTGTGACTGGATCGAGAAGAAAATCATGAGCACTGCGAGCGCGATGATCAGCGGGAAGATCCGGGATGTGACCGCTCGGCGCATCACACCGGGGCGAGTTGACTGGTCGAGGGGCGTTAGTGCTGTATTCACGTGAGGTTTCATTTCTAGATCGTTCGCCATGCGCGGCTAGTCCGCCGAGAGTTGGAGAATTTGCTGTTCACTGATGTGGGGACGTCTTAGTTCGCCGACGACCAAGCCGTCGCGGAGAACCAGCACCCGGTCGGCCGTTGAGAACTCGGATACTTCCGATGACAACATGAGGATCGCGGCCCCCGCCGCGCGCTGCCGCTCAATCTCATTGAGCATGTCCCGCTTTGCGCCGACATCAACGCCCTGAGTTGGGTCCTCGAGCACCAAGAGGGTCGGAGGGTCGAAAGTCGCCCGCGCGAACACCGCCTTTTGCTGGTTGCCGCCCGAAAGTTGGCTGATTGGCTGCGAGAGCGAGTGTCGCCTCACGCCGAGACGATTGGTCGCAGCCTCCACCCGCTGATGAAGGTCGGCAGATACGGTTCGCCAGGCAGTGCGCCTCCATTGCCCGCGCCCAAGAAGCACATTTTCTTGAATAGACTGACCGGCTACTGCGCCTCGAGTTCGGTGGTCGGAGGGAACAAAGAGAATGTGCGCCCGCCTTGCATTAAGCACACTCCGTGGCGCAGGAGCCCCGTTGACCCGAATCGAACCGGTATAGGACCTCGCCCCCACGACTGCCTCCGCAAGTTGGGGCCCGCCAGAGCCGACCACCCCGTAAACCCCGAGAATTTCGCCCCTGCGCACCTCAAAGTCGACGCCGGCCACGCGATCGGTAACGAGATTTTTGACCTCGAGGATCACTGGTTCGCTTCCGGTCACGCGCACCAAATCACTGTCGCCGACAAGCGCCTCTGACGCGGTCTCTCCAATGATCGAGCTGACGATCCGCTTGCGGTCCCAAGGGGCTTCGGAGAACTCGGCCGCGTTGCTCCCGTTTCGAAGCACGGTGATGCGATCGGCGATCTCATAGACCTCATTCATCTTGTGGCTCACGTAGATGATTCCGACACCCGCAGCTACTAGCTGGCGGATCGCCGCGAAAAGGCTGCCCTGCTCCTTGGCCGTCAGCCCTGAGGTGGGCTCATCCATAATGACCACCCGCGCCTGACTGGAAATCGCGATGGCGATCTCCAGCATCTGGCGCTCACCAAACGTGAGCGCGGACACCATGTCGGATGGCCGTGTCGTGCTACCGAGGGCGTCTAGAGCTCGCCGAGCGTGCTCTGATGCTTCGGCGGAATTGCGAACAAACGACTGTTTCGCTGAGTAGGAACGAATGAGAAAGTTCTCGGCCACGGTGAGGCTGGAGATCACCGACAGCTGCTGGTGAATGACCGCGATACCACGGGCCCGGGCCTGCAAGGGGTCCGTGAGATGGACTTCCTCACTGCCAACCCGGATGGATCCGGAATCTGGCACATAAACCCCCGCGAGGGTCTTGATGAGAGTCGACTTGCCCGCACCGTTCGCGCCGAGAAGTGCATGCACTTCGCCGGCGCGAACGGTGAGGCTGACGTTCACCAGGGCTCGCGTGGGGCCGAAGGTCTTCGTGATCGACCTCACGTCGAGGACGATCTCTGTTTCATCCTTCATTGGCATTGCGACCCTGATCTCTCGAGCTACTTGAGCGGTGCGCCGAAGAGCTGTTCGTATATCTTGCCCACGTTGGAGGAATCGACCGCCACATTCTCGCAGAAGATGACTTTGGGAACATCTGCACCAGCGAGTGTCAGAACCATAGCCGTTCCGGCCGCGCTTCCCTGGCAGTCAGTGATCTGCGCGGAGGTCGCCTGCAGTGCGGCAGTCTTGGAATTGATCAACTGGGCCGTTTCGAGACCCAAGTCGCTGGTCGTAATGAATCCTTTCCATGCCGCGGATGCCGCTGCCGCGTTCATCCCCTGCGCAATTCCGTCGTAGGCGCCGAAGCCACCGGTGATGCTGGGATTGGCCGTCAGGATGTCGGAGAACGCCGTGGTGCAGTCTGCCTTGGCCTGGCACGTCACGGTGTCTTCGACGATCTTGATACCCGTCGCGCAGGAGATCCCTGCTTCGAAGCCCTTCACGCGGTTATCTACGTGCCAAAGGCTGAACTTGTAGGGGACCACAGCAATGTCGCCCTTGCCGCCCAGCGCGGTCACGAGCTGCATCGCAGCCTGCAGTCCGCCGCCGAAGTCGTAGGCGGAGATGAGCGAGGAATAGTTGTCTGCTTCAAGCGCTGAACCAACCACGACCACCGGAACGTTCGCATCGGCCGCGGCTTTGAGGCCGGGAGCGGAAGCAGCTGCATCTACGGGGAAGATCACTAGAAGAGCCGGCTTCTGAGAGATCAGGCTCTCGATGTCGGAAATTTGTGTCTGCGGCTTCGAACCGGCGTCGGTGGTGATGATGGTGGCGCCGATTTCCTTCGCAACCTTCTCGATTCCTGCGACCACCTGCGTTGTGTAGTCAGATGCGAAATGAGTCGAGATCGCGATCTTGCCACCCGCGGCCGCCGTGCTCGCCGCGGCGATCTGGTCGGCGGTAGCCTCGACTTTGTCAGCGTAGGTGCCCTCTTCACCGTTCGGGCCGACAAGTGCGGACTTGCCGGCGATACAGTCGAGCACCGACTGATCGACGGACGCTACCGTAGTCGTCGTATCGGTTCCAGCCGAAGAGCTGCAGCCGCTCAGAGCCGCGACCAACGCTGTGGTGGCGAACGCAATTAATGCGAGCCGCTTTGGTAGTGCTGTGTGTAGAGACATCCTTGTTCCCTGCTTTTGAAGTTGCGGCTCGAAAAAACCGACTAATACTTGCGGTCGCGCTATGCAAACAGACATCGGATCAAAAGTCAACCAAAGACACCAAAACAGACGGTGAAACTCGCGATTTAGCCTATTTTGCTCTCCGAAGGTGGGATGAATCGCGGGAAACGATGTATAGTCGCATCACAGTTCATGAAACATCCGACCAATCTAGAGCACAAGGACGTGTCCCCCTCGTGCGGGATGGACTACCTAATAAGAGCTTGGAAAGGCGCCGAGCACAGCGGTCGAAAACTTCGGGTGCAAGGTCAAACGGGCACGCCACTATGACACCTCAATACGCTTTGACCGCGCGCAGCCGATCGGGTCTGGTGCGGGGCCGCGACGTGTGATGCTCAGATGCTCCATCAGCATGGGAAATATGGGCGAGTCTCTGGCTTGGCCTGCTCCGACCAGCACCACCAGCCCGCGACCATCAACGAGTTGGTGGATCTTCGTGCTCAATCCGCCACGGGAGCGGTTTGTCGCCGAGTCCACACTCACCGCCCAATCGAGCTCCCCAGCAGCAGCAGCATCGGCGAGCAACTCGGCATGGATCCTGTCCCAGGTCCCATCGCCGCTGAAGCGGCGGTGACGTTTCCACGCCGTCTGCCATGGCCCGAACCCCGCCGGCAGATCACGCCACGGCGCCCCGGTCCGGAACCGCCAGACGATGCCCTCGACCACACGACGGTGATCCTGGACCGGACGACCACCACCACCACCACGAGATGCCGCAGGCATCAATAACTCAATCCGAGCACACACACCATCTGATGAGGAACGAGTCCGAGACAGGCTCTCAGCATGCCGCCACCACACAGCACAACTTAGGAGACACGCCCTAGCCGAGCTGTGCGATCTCGGTCGCGGTCAGTGCGCGGTCATAGATGTAAAGCTCATCGAGTCCTATCGAGACATTCCCTGCAAGAGATCCACCGACCATCGTGGGGGCGAAGGTTCCTGACCAGGTGCCTTGGCTGTCGAGGGTCCCGTCCAGATAAAGTTTCACTGTGCCTGCGGTGCGGGTAATCACCACATGCGTCCACGCCCCGGTCGGTATCACTTTCGTCGCAGTGACGCGATCGGATCCCGCATAGAGCCGCGGCTTGCCCTGATAGAAGTTGATGTCCATTCCACTACCACGCAACAAGCCACTTGTATTCGTCAGACCAGCGCTCGGGTTGACCCAAGCGGCAATGCTGAAGTCGCCGGTGATAGAAATGGCCGGAAGGGCTATGGCCCCGCTGCCACCGGAGTTGGCCGTGAATGAGCCAGCAAACTGACCGTCCCGCCGCCACACGTAACTGCCGCTCGCAACTCCGTTGCGGCCCTGGCCTGAGCTGTCGGTGACCGATCCCGTTGGTGTGCTGCTGAATCCGTAGAGAATGTCAAGTCCGCTCGGTATCGTTGGCGCGGCTTGTGCGAGCTGCTGCACCTCGGTCGAACTCAAGGCACGGCCCGCGAGTACGAAGTCATCAATTGCTTGTGGCCCCGTCTTGGCTATGGCGCGGCCCGCGAACTTTGGCGTGAAGATCCCGCTCCAGGTTCCGGTGCCGCGCGCTATGCCGTTGACGTAGGTTGTAACCGTGGTCCCGGACCGGGTTACGGCAACATGCGCCCAGGTGTTTGCCGCTACTGCGACGGACGATGTTGCGACGTCGGTTCCTGTGTACAGGCGCGGATATCCCTGGTAGAGGTTTATGTCCTGCCCGATCCCCGACACGAGGCCATTCGCGTTGCTCGGTGCGGTATCCGTCCGAATCCATCCAGCAACTGTGAAGTTACCGGCGTACGACACAGGCGGCAGTGTCACGCTCCCGGTAGATGTCGACAGAGCACCCCCGGTATGTCCAGCCGTCGCGAACGTTGCGTCGCCGGCAAGCGTGCCGGTGCGACTGTTTCCGGATGAATCGACCGCGCCCGTCTGATCGTCGAACTGGTATCCCAGCACCTTGTTGTTGCTCGGCACGGTGTGTGCGTCATTCGTGAACGCGAGGGGCGCGATCGCGACCCCGTGGGATGCTTCAGGGTAGATAGCATAATTCTGCCAGCCCGACGTGGTGATGTACCACTGGCCGTTCGTGTCCTGGATGTACTCGGGGGCATGCACTGGCAGCTTAGCCACAAGCGTTCCAGCACCAGTGGCGCTTACCCCGTTGAAATCACCGAAGTCCATCGGGTTTGTCGATCGGAAAATAAACGTATCGTGGTAAGAAGGTGCGCTGCTGTCGGTGATCGTCGTGCTGAGGTAATAATAATCGCCGTACTTGAACACGAAGGGCGATTCAAGGCTCGACCAGGGTGCCGTCGTCGCCGTGCCGCTCACGGTCAGCGCGCGCCCCGCGTAGACCCAGTCAAGAAGGTTTGTCGAGGTGTAGCTGGCTAGATAGTTGACACCGTTCGCTGTGGCAGGGGCGTACATTACGTACCCACCGTTATACGGATAAACCATCGGATCACGGAACTCCTCCGAAAGCCCGGATACGGTGATGTCAGTTCGCCGGGTCCATGTCGTCAGTGTCGGGTCGGTAGTGGAGGCGACTTCGAGCGTGTTGCCGCCCGGCGACGTATTGTTCGGAACTCCCGCACGATTTGAGCGATAGAACAGATACGTCGTTCCGCCGACGGTGATCGCGTGGGGTGCCCACGCATTAAGTGGAGTTCCGTTGGCGTAGTACGCCGCGAGGACTGGACCTTCGGTCCAGGTACCCGAGGTAAGCGACGCTGTTGTCGCCGACGCGAAAGAGTTCTCTTGACCGTTTCCACCGCCCGAGATCCCGATAACGTGCCACAGGCCGTCGCCGCCTTTGATAACGGTGTGGTCATTCATGTAGTTAGCGGGGGCGGGCTGGGTGGGTGAAAAAAGAGTTGTCCACGGACCAGCAATGCGGGGGGTGTAGGTTGCGGCGGGGACGGGGCCCGCTGCTTGAGCGGGTGCGGATAGCGCGCCCAGCGCGAGTAGAGCAACTACCGTCGATACTGCGATGGAACGGCGAAGGTTCATGCTTGTCTCCTTTGACGAACAGATTTGACCCCAACTTTACAAGTTGTAGGATGTTTAAGCTAGTTATTCGCTAAATTGAGCTTTTTGCTCGATTTAACTGGCTATTAACCTGATGTTTGAGGTCGGTGTTCGCCAAGGAGCACCGGTTTTCCGGTGTGATCGACAGCGATCCGGGTGTCCACTTGGTCGATTTCCCGCAGGCTAAGGCGGACATCCTGCAGGTCGCTGAGATCGGGTGTCCCGAGGGGTCGAGGACGCAGGTCCTCAGGGTGATGTCGGCGAGAGCGGCGACAATATGCGTCCGCGCATTCCAGCAGGGTCGCGCATCATTTTCTGTGGGATCTTGGCCAGCAGCGAAAACCTGCGGGTTCTGCTTGTGCTCGAGGGTGCTATCAAGTGGTGGGTGTCGCCCGTGGTCGTGAGCCGGGTGTGACTGTCGAGCAGATCGCGAGAGATTTGGGTGTCCACACGATGCCGTTGCAGTCCTGGTTGCGTCGCGCCGCGGTCGACGAGGGCGCCAAGCCCGGTCACTCCCGAACGGAGTCGGCCGACCTACGGGAAGCGCGCAAGCGGATCCGACTCCTTGTGCAGGAGAACGAAATCCTGCGGCGGGCGGCGGCGTATCTATCGCAGGCGAATCTGCCGGGAAAAGGTTCTACCCGCTCGTGATGGAGCTCGCTGCGGGCAGGATCCCTGTCGCGGTGACGCTGGGGGCACCTCCCGCTTGAAAGCGCAGCGCGCGGGGGAACGGGTATTGACGCTCTCCCGCCAGCCTTACTACCGGTGGCTGGCGGGCCCGGTCATACCCAGCGAGGTGTCGGATGGACCTACAAATTACCGGGTTTCGCTGTGCCGAGTAGGTCAGGGACCCTCCGGGACTGCCGGATAGCATGCGGGGCGGCTTCAGAAGAAGCCCCACGTCGGGTTACGTCGGGTTCCGGCACTGGCTCCACTAAGAAATCTCTCATCGGACGTGAACGCCATGAGTAGTGTTCGCAGTCGATAATCAGAGGATGTCCGCTCCGTCGCCTGCCGCCCAGGGACACTGGGGGCGCTGGCGATCGGTGCGAGTCGTGAGATCGGTGCGCGCGCGCATCCTGATCTCGATGCTGATTGTCGCCGCGGTGGGAATGTCCGTCGCCGGCGGCACGGCCTACGCGATCCAGCGTGAGCGCACCGTCGCCCAGATCGACGGCCGGCTGGTCGCGGCGGTGGATGAGTCATCGTTCATCGCCGGGGATACCGGCGCCAGCACGCTGTCAGACACTCTCTATGCGATCGTGCAGCGGCTGCGACCCGGAACCGATGAGGCGACCTTCGCCATTATCGGCGGGCGTACGGCGATCGTGCCAGGTGGCACCGGAGACGCGCATCCGGAGCAGGACGCGGCGTTTGTTGAGCGCGTGCTCAGTGAAACCAACCCGGGACTCGTGGTGAGGGGAACCGCGACTGCGTCCGATGCTACTGTGCGGTACGTGGCCATTCCGGTGACGGTCGAGGGGGACGACACCGGCATCTTCGTCGTCACGGTCGACCTGAATGCGCGACTTTTACCCGTGGATGACGCGTTCCGCACGTTCGCCGTCGTGGCTGCGGTGGCGCTCGCGGCACTGGGCCTCGTGGGCTGGGTTGTGGCCGGTCGGCTGCTCTCCCCCATCCGGAGGCTGCGGGACACCGCGGCTCGGATCACCGCAACCGACGTGAGCGAGCGAATCGTCGTGGTCGGCGCCGACGACGTTTCAGAGTTGACCGTGACGGTGAACGGTATGCTCGACCGCCTCGAAAGCGCCCTGACCGGCCAGCGACAGCTGCTGGATGACGTGGGCCATGAACTCAAAACCCCTCTCACGATTGTGCGCGGTCACCTCGAGCTCATGCAGCCCTCCGACGAGGCGGATGTTGCCGCCACGAAGGCCCTCGCCATCGACGAACTTGACCGCATGGGGGGCCTCGTAAGGGATATCTCCGATCTAGCGACGGTGCTTCGACCGCTGCGAATGCAACGAGAACCGACCGACATCAGCGGGCTTACTGAGCGAGTGCGAACGAAGGCCAGCGCCTTATCATCCCGTCACGAATGGATCACCCCGCAGGCTGCGAATGTGATGGCGATGATCGACGGGGAGCGAATAACCCAGGCCCTGCTTCAGCTCGCCGCTAATGCCGTGGTGCATGGACCCTCCAGCGGCGTCATCGAGATTTCGAGCGAGGTGCGTGGAGGCCGGCTTCTTTTCTCGGTG
>NZ_JANLVV010000235.1:0-12653 GCF_031364185.1 Salinibacterium sp.
TTCAGGGCGATCGCGACACCGCCCTTCATGTCGACGGTTCCGCGACCGACCAGGTAGCCGTTCTCCTCGTGCACCGGCAGGTTGTGGTTGATCGGCACCGTGTCGATGTGGCCGGCGATGACGACCCGTTTATCGCGGCCCAGGGTGGTGCGGGCGACGACGGCATCGCCCTCCCGCACGATGTCGAGATGATCGAAACCGGCTAGCGCGGCCACGATTGCATCGGCGATGAGCCGTTCGTCACCAGACACCGACTCGATGTCGCACAACTGGCGGGTCAGGTCGACAGTCGAGGCGACGAGGTTGAGCACGGGAACGGTGGATTCGGTGACGGGCACCCGACCAGTTTAAGTACTCTTGGGCTATGACCTCGCGCGCTGCATGGGGCTACGGGCTTGCCACCGTGGCCGCAAACGGAACCGTCCTCGACACCTGGTTTCCCCGACCCGCACTCGGCTCACTGCCCGGTGGCACCGACCCGCACATCGCCCCGGCCGATTTCGAAGATCTTGAGGGTGCCGACGATCGCCGCAAGGTGACGTTCGATTTCCGCACGATAGAGATCGATCTGGATGCGCCACCCGCCTCCACGCCAGACGCTTACCTGCGGCTGCACCTGCTCAGTCACCTGCTCGTGCGTCCCAACACCATCAACCTCGACGACCTGTTCGGGCACCTGCCCATCGTCGTCTGGACGAATGCAGGCCCCGTGCACCCCGACGACTTCGACCGCCTCCGCCCGCGACTGCAGCGCGCCGGGATTGCCGCCACCGGCATCGATAAGTTCCCTCGACTGCTCGATTACGTCTCGCCTGCGCGCGTGCGCATCGCCGACGCCTCGCGCGTGCGCCTGGGCGCCCACCTCTCCCCCGGCACCACGGTGATGCACGAGGGTTTCGTCAACTTCAACGCCGGCACCCTCGGAACCTCCATGGTCGAGGGCCGCGTTTCCCAGGGGGTCGTGGTCGGCGATGGTGCGGATATCGGCGGCGGCGCATCCATCATGGGCACCCTCTCCGGCGGGGGCACTGAGCGCGTCTCGATCGGGGCTCGCGCGTTGCTCGGAGCAAACTCAGGCGTGGGCATCTCGATTGGCGACGACACGGTCGTCGAGGCCGGGCTCTACGTGACGGCCGGCACCAAAGTGACCCTGGCGAATGGCTCAACGGTCAAGGCCGTCGAGTTGAGCGGAATGCCCGGACTGCTGTTCCGGCGAAACTCCCTGACCGGCGCGGTAGAGGTGCTCACCCGCTCGGGCACGGGCGTCGAGCTCAACACCGCGCTGCACGCGTAGGAGGGCGCGGCGCGTCCTGGCCACCCATCGCTACCCCGTCTCTCCGTCGCGACCCCCATCTACCCCGGCTCCCCGTCCGAAATGACGGAGATCAGGACGCTGCGGCACGCCGTTACGCCACCCGGCAGGTGTCGACCCGGTGATTGTCCGTCATTTCGGACGTAGGCCAGGGCTAGCCGGGCATGGACGGGCTGGCCAGCGGTGGCCGGGCCGGCGTGGCTGGCTGGAGTGGCCCGGGTGGCCGGGCAGCCGCGGATGGCCTGAGGGTGGACCGCAGGTGGGCTGAGGGCGGGGTGAAGGTGGACCAAGGGTGGGCTGGGCAACGTATGGCACTGTGCCATACGTTGCCCACAGGGACCACCCACACCCCGGGCCGCCGCGTCGGCGAACCGGGGCGCGGCACCAAAGCGCGAACCAGAGCGCGACCTGGGGCGCGGCCCCGAAGCACCGGTCTGCAGGCGGCCAGCTCGGAGGCAAGCGCAGTTGCCGGCGCAGCGACGGCCAGCTGCGGGTAGCGTGGACGGTATGAGGGCTCGCCGCGCGCTACTGCTGGGCGCGGCCGTCGCGGCGGTGGTGGGACTCGCGCTTCTCGTGCAGCTGTGGTTCGACGGCCCCGTGCCGCGGGAGCAGACCTTCGCGGGGTTCTACACCTCGGACAGCGACATCCGGGTGACGAACCTCACGATAAACGGCGGACACATCGAGGTCGGCTATTCGGTCGATGTGCTCGTGATTCCGGGCGGGTCGGCCACGGGCATCCGGTGCGGCATGGTCGATACGAGCGGACGACTCGACTTCTTCGAGGCAAGTCGCACAAGCGCCGAGGCTGGCAACTGGACAACCCTGCGCTTTAGCGCAAACTACGACCTGCCCGAGCTCACCCTCGGTATGCGATGCTCACCCAATCGGAGTGGCCAGTTGACGGTCATCTTCCGCGACGCAGAGTTGCACGCCACGCCCGTCAGCATTGCGGCCACTCCCTGACCTCTGAGCCCGTATAGAGCTGCTGGGGGCGGCCGATCTTGGTGTGGGGGTCTTCGTTCATCTCGCGCCAGTTGGCGATCCATCCTGGCAGGCGGCCAATCGCGAAGAGCACGGTGAACATTCGCGACGGGAATCCCATCGCCTTGTAGATTACGCCGGTGTAGAAATCGACGTTGGGGTAGAGCTTTCGCTCGATGAAATAGTCGTCGGCGAGCGCCACGGCCTCGAGCTCTTTCGCAATATCGAGAAGGTCATCCCGCACCCCCAGGGCCGCGAGCACCTCGTCGGCGCTCTCTTTGACGAGGGTCGCCCGAGGGTCGAAACTCTTATAGACCCGGTGGCCGAAGCCCATCAGGCGGATGCCCTGTTGCTTGTTCTTGACCCGCTCGACGAACTTCTCCACGCCCTCGCCCGATTCCTTGATCTCGGCGAGCATTTTCAGCACCGCCTCGTTGGCTCCCCCATGCAGCGGGCCGTAGAGCGCGTTGATTCCGGCGGAGATCGAGGCGAAAATATTTGCCTCGGTCGACCCGACGAGTCGCACTGTCGAAGTTGAGGCGTTCTGCTCGTGGTCTTCGTGCAGGATGAGAAGCCGGTCGAGCGCCGTCGAGAGCACCGGGTTCACCTCATACGGTTCGGCCATCGTGCCGAAGTTGAGCTTCAGGAAGTTGTCCACGAAGCTGAGACTGTTATCGGGGTAGAGAAACGCCTGGCCGAGGCTCTTCTTGTGCGCGTATGCCGCAATGACCGGAAGCTTTGCGAGAAGGCGAATCGTCGAAATCTCGACCTGCTCAGGGTCATGCACATTCAGCGAGTGCTCGTAGTACGTCGACAGCGCTGACACGGCGCTCGACAGCACCGACATCGGATGCGCGTTATGAGGCAGGGCGTCGAAGAAGCGGCGGAGATCTTCGTGCAGCAGGGTATGGCGTCGCACCTTCTCGTCGAATTCACCGAGCTGGTCGGCGGTGGGTAGCTCTCCATAGATCAGCAACCAGGCGACCTCGAGGTACGTCGAATTCTTGGCGACATCCTCGATGGCGTAGCCGCGATAGCGCAGGATGCCCCTATCGCCGTCGATATAGGTGATCGCGCTTCGAGTGGATGCGGTGTTCACAAAACCCTGGTCGAGGGTGGTGAATCCTGTCTGCTTCATGAATGTCGAGATGTCGATGGAGTCGTGGCCATCCGTGCCACGGATTACCGGGAACTCGGCACTGCCGCCGGGAAAGTGGAGGGTCGCCATCTCGGGGCCAGTAGCGTCAGCAATCACGCATACAGCTTAGGGTGCCACCCGGACCACTGTCATTCGACCCAAAGGATGCCTCACCGGGTTAGAGGAGTTCTACAGGGTGAGCCGTGCCACCGCGGCGTCGAGGTCATCGTCGGTGGCCGTCAGCGCGATGCGCACATGCTGCGCGGGCGATTCGTTGTAAAACGTGCCGGGTGCGACCAAGATTCCCCGCTCCGCGAATTCGGCGACGGAGGACCAGGAATCACGCCCGCTCGTCGCCCACAGGTACAGCCCGCCCTCGCTGTGGTCAACGCGGTATCCGGCGGCTTCGACGGCTGGGAGCAGTCGTGCGCGCCGCGACCGATAGACCGCGCGCTGAGCGGCCACGTGCGTTTCATCCCCGAGGGCCGCAATCATGGCCTGCTGCACGGGCGCAGGCGGAATCAGCCCGAGGTGTTTGCGCACCGCGAGCAACTCCCCGATGATCGAGCTGCACCCCGCAACGAAGGCAGCCCGGTAACCTGCGAGGTTGGACTGCTTGCTGAGGGAGTAGAGCGCCAGCACCGAGCTGAGGTCGCCGCCGATCACCCGCGGGTCGAGGATCGACGGCGTCGGGCGCTCCGATTGCCAACTCAACTCCGCATAGCACTCGTCACCCGCGATCACGGCCCCAAGCTCCCGTGCCCGCACGACGGCCGCGCGCAGCTGATCGACAGACAGCACCCGCCCATCCGGGTTGCCGGGGCTGTTGACCCAGACCAGCCGAGTGTTCTCGGGCCAGTCAGCGGGGTTGTCGGATGCCACGACCGTCGACCCGACGATGGCGGCCCCGATGGCGTAGGTGGGGTACGCCACGGCGGGCTGCACCACGACGTCACCCTTGCCGAGGCCGAGGATCAGGGGCATCAGAGCGATGAGCTCCTTTGATCCGATCGTCGGCAGCACGTTCGCCGCGGTGAGGCCAGGCACCGACCGTCGACGCTCGAACCACTCCACGATCGCCTCACCCAGCGCGGGGGTGCCTGCTGTCTGCGGATAGGCGTGAGCGTCGGTCGCGGCAGCGAGCGCATGCCGAATAACGACCGGTGTCGCATCCACCGGTGAACCCACCGAGAGGTCGATCATGCCGCCATGATGCTCTCGCGCGCGGTCGCTGTACGCGGTGAGCGAATCCCACGGGAAGTCGGGAAGCTGCAGTGGCGATCGGCTCACGGCGTGCGGCTCATTCTGACGAGCCGCCACCTTCGGGCAGTGCCGAAATGAGGGCGTGATCTTTGTGGATGACGCCGACCTTCGCCGCACCGCCGGGTGACCCGACCTCTTCGAAGAACTCGACGTTGGCCTTGTAGTACGCGGCCCACTTATCGGGCAGGTCGTCTTCGTAGTAGATGGCTTCGACCGGGCACACTGGCTCGCAGGCGCCGCAGTCGACGCACTCGTCCGGGTGGATGTACAGCATCCGGTCGCCCTCATAGATGCAATCGACCGGGCATTCATCGATGCAGGCGCGATCTTTCAGATCGACGCAGGGCTGGGCGATTACGTAGGTCACGAGAGTGGGAAACCTTTCGAAGCTGAAGCTCCAATATTAGCTTGACGGATGCTGGGAACCGGTCGCACGAACCGCGGCCAGGCAAGCACAATGGCCGCGATGACCACGGGGACGTAGGTCCACGCGTATCCGGCGGTGTTCGCGGGCACAAGCACGCTGCCGCCGGAGGTCTGGATCGCCAGCAGCGCTGACGCTCCGAGGAGCCCCACGGCGGCGCAACCCGCCACTATCCGGGTGTCGAACACGATCCGCATGCCCGCCAGGATCGCTGCCGTGATGGTCACCGCGGCGATGATGCCCCACGGTACGGTGACGGGTCCAACGGCAACCGTGGCCTGGTGCGCAGCCGTGAGGGTCGCGCCCGCGAAGACGCCGAGCAGGGTGGCAATCACGAGCGAGGCAACCCGGCTGGCCAGACCCTGGTCGTGAAATCCAATTCCAACGGGATGGACGCGAGTAAAGCTTTCCACGGCCGCAATGGGACGGGGATCGCCCGACGACAGCGAGAAGGTGTCACCGTGGACGGTGACCTGGGTGCGATGGGCGGCCAGCGCAGTGCGCTTTCGTTCGAGAACGCCCGACGTGTCAACGCTCGAGAAATCAACGCTCACATGGCCACGACGCCCGCCAGGGCTATCGATAACGTAGAACGGCACGCGCATCACTTCGGCCGCGGCACGGCTTGCGTCGTGTGCCCTGACATGGTCTGGATGCCCGTAGCCCCCGTCAGCGGCATAACTCACGACCACGCCCGGCTGCCGCGCAATGACTACCGCAGCAATGTCAGCGGCGACCTCCCCCAGCTCGGCAGCGGTGAAGGATTCGGGGTGTACCAGGTCGATCGCCTCCGCACCGCTCGCGCCCCACGACATCCCGGAATCCAGGTAGCGGCGCGGCGGGAGCCCCTTCCAGCGGGCTTCGTCCACGCCGAGAAAGAGGTGGTCGGTCACTCCCAGTGCCGCGAGGGCCTCGCGCAGTTCGCGCTCACGCTCCCGAGCCAGGCCAACCCTGTCGAGGTGACGCAACTCTGGCGGGATGATTTCGCCCTGCTCGCCGCGAGTGCAGGTGAGCACGGTCACGGAAGCCCCGCGCTCGATGAGGGTGGCGATGGCGGCCCCGGTGGCGATGGTTTCGTCATCGGGGTGCGCATGTACAAACAAGACGTGCTCAGTTCGTTCAGACATCCATACCCCTTGATGATCACCCAACTAGACAGGATACGCATCGCCGGGTACTGTCGAAACAGTTAGGTTAGCCTTACCAATACAACAAACCCGAAAGCAGATTGTGTTCGCAAACTTCTTAATCGGCCTGCGTGAGGGCCTTGAGGCCGCTCTGGTAGTCGGCATTCTCGTGGCGTACCTTCATAAAATCAACCGCACCGATGTGCTGCCGCGAATCTGGCTGGGCGTCGCCATCGCGGTGGGGCTCTCTCTCGGGCTCGGCGCACTCCTGACCTTCGGAGCGTACGGGCTGTCATCCGAGGCAAAAGAACTCATCAGCGGCCTGCTCTCCATTATCGCCACCGCATTCGTGACCTGGATGATTTTTTGGATGCTTCGGGCCGCGCGCGGCCTGTCCAGCGAGCTTCGCAGCAACGTCGATTCCCATCTGGCCGGCGTCGGCTGGGGCCTGGTGCTCGTCGCGTTCCTGTCGGTGGGCCGCGAGGGAATCGAGACAGCTCTCTTCATCTGGGCCGCTGTCCAGGCGAGCGGATCGACCGCGCTTCCGCTGGTGGGGGCCAGCCTCGGCATACTCATCGCCGTCGGACTCGGCTACCTGATCTATCGCGGAACACTGAAAATCAACCTGTCGAAATTCTTCACATACACCGGAGTGTTCCTGATCATCGTGGCGGCCGGCGTGCTGTCCTACGGAGTGCATGACCTCCAGGAAGCGGGCGTCCTGCCGGGGCTCGGCTCGCTCGCATTCGATGTCAGCGCCGCGATCCCGCCGGACAGCTGGTACGGCACGCTACTGAAGGGCACGCTCAATTTCTCGCCAGCCACCACCTGGCTTGAGGCGATCGTCTGGCTCGCCTACGTCATCCCGGTCATGACGATCTTCGTCGCCTCGGGTCGTCGCGCCAGCGCGACCGCGCGACCGCGCACTGCAAGCGCCTCGCCCGTCGCCGCCGTGGCCGAGGGTGCGAAGTGAGCCTGACGGGACAATTTCGTACGACAGCGGCGAGCGTGTCAGCGATCGCGGCCATGCTCCTTCTCGCCGGTTGTGTGCCGAACGCGGCAGCCCAGACCGGATCCACCTCGCTCACTGTCACGAGCACGGGGACCGAATGCGCGGTGTCCGCATCCGAAGCTCCAAGCGGCAGCCTGGTGTTCTCGGTAGCCAACTCGGGCACCGAGGTGACGGAGTTCTATCTGCTGGCGGACGACGGCCTGCGGATCGTGGGTGAGGTGGAGAACATCGGGCCGGGTATCTCGAGGGATCTCGTCGTGCTGGCACGCCCAGGCAGCTACTTCACCGTCTGTAAACCCGGGCTGGTGGGCGCCGGTGTCGGCAAAACTGCATTCACCGTCGCCGATTCGGGCGCTGTCGTGAGTGGCAACAGCGACCTCGAAGCCCAGATCGACACGGCCAATGCCAACTACGAGAGCTATGTGAAAGACCAGGTAGAGAATCTGGTCACCGGCACGGAAGCCTTCGCTACCGCCTACAAAGCCGGTGATGACGACGCTGCTCGCTCGCTGTACGCCCCCACCCGAGTGCACTGGGAGCGCGTGGAAACCATTGCCGAATCCTTCGGTGATCTCGACCCCAAAATGGACCTGCGAGAGGCCGACCTCGAAGACGGCCAGGAGTGGACGGGTTGGCATGCAATCGAGAAGGATCTCTGGCCTGCCAATGCCGAACCGGGATTCCTCCCCTACAACCAGGCCAAAAGAACCTCGCTTGCCGACCAGCTTGTCGATGACACCAACACCCTCTACTCCAAGGTTCGGAGTCTTGAGTTCACCCTCGACCAGCAAACCAACGGAGCGATCGGCCTCCTCGATGAAGTCGCCACCGGGAAGGTCACCGGCGAGGAAGAGTTCTGGTCGCACACCGACCTGTGGGATTTCCAGGCCAATATCGACGGCGCGAGGGTGGTGTACGAGGGCGTGCGAGACATCCTGATGCAGAAGGATGCCACGCTCGCCAGCCAGCTCGATCAGGAGTTCGATGCCCTGCAGGTGCTGCTCGACGTGCAACGCGTGGGCGACGGATTCACCCTGTACACCGAGCTCGACCCCGCCGAGATCAGGGCCCTCGCCGACCAGGTGAACGCGCTGGCGGAACCGCTCTCGCGGCTCACCGCGGCGCTGGTGCTATGACGCAGGAATCCGCTTCGGGCTCCCCATCGAATCGCGGCCTCTCCCGGCGGGGGCTGTTCGGCCTCGCCGGCGCCGGTGTAATCGGCGCGGGCATCGCCACCGGAACGTCATTCGCCGTCAATGAGGTCGGCGCCGCCGCGACCTCAGGTGCTGCCCCGACCTACCCGTTCTTCGGCCCACACCAGTCCGGGATCATCACCCCGGCACAGGACCGACTGCACTTTGCCGCCTTCGACGTCAGCGACATCAGCCGCGACGAGTTGGTCAAACTGTTGAAAGACTGGAGCTACGCCGCGAGCCGCATGACCGCTGGGCAGGGCGCCGGTGACTACGGCGCTGCGAGCGGCCCCTACGATGCTCCCCCCGACGACACGGGCGAAGCCCTCGACCTGCCCCCGGCCGGGCTCACCATCACCTTCGGGTTCGGGGCCAGCCTCTTCGATGCGAGGTTCGGCCTCGCGGATCGCCGCCCGGCTGCGCTCGTCGACCTTCCGAAATTTCCGGGCGAAGCGCTGGTCGACGCTCTCGTCGGAGGCGACCTGTGCATCCAGGCCTGCAGCGACGACCCCCAGGTGGCGGTGCACGCCATCCGCAACCTCTCCCGGATCGCTTTCGGTCGAGCCAGCCTGAGGTGGTCGCAACTGGGCTTCGGCCGCACCTCATCGACGACTCGCGCCCAGGTCACTCCCCGCAACCTCTTCGGGTTCAAAGACGGAACGGCAAACCTTCGGGCCGAGGATACGGCGTCGATTGATACGCACGTCTGGGCCGATGAGGGGTGGATGACCGGGGGCTCGTATCTCGTCGCCCGCAAGATTCGCATGACCATCGAAACCTGGGATCGCACCTCCCTGCGCGAACAGGAGGCAGTGGTGGGGCGCACCAAGGGCGATGGAGCCCCCCTCAGCGGCGGCAGCGAGTTCACCACCCCCAACTTCGCACTGGCCGGGCGTGCGGATGCCCCGCTGATCGACCCCACCTCGCACGTGCGGCTCGCCCACCCAGGCTCGAACGGCGGCGCCACGATCCTCCGTCGCGGCTACAACTTCGTTGACGGCAACGACGAACTCGGCAGGCTCAACGCCGGGCTGTTTTTCATCAGCTTCCAGCGGGATCCTGGCGCCCAGTTCGTGCCGATCCAGCTGGCACTCGCGCGCAACGATGCGATGAACGAGTACCTTCGGCACGTGGGCTCGGGTCTCTTCGCGGTGCCGCCGGGCGCAGCATCCGGAAGCTTCGTCGGCGCCGGCCTCTTCGCCTGAGGTGCCGGCCGCGCTCTCTCGCCGCCGCCACTCCGCACCCGCGCCCACACACCCAGCCGCACCCACCCCGCCCCGCCACACCCCTGCCACTCGCGACCTTCATCCCGACCCCGCCACACCCCACCCCTGCCACTCGCGACCTTCAGCCCCACCGAGAACGCCACTTCTGCTGGGTAAACCCCGCCCGAGGCAGCATAAGTGGCGTTCTCGGTGCAATGAGGCTCCTTGCGCACGCGAGCGCCAGGTTTCGACCCGAAGCACGCGGAAGCACGCAGAAGCACGCGGCCAGCGGTTCCCATCGCCACGCTCGCCGCCCCACGTTCGCCACGCCCGCACTCGCCGCCCCACTCTCGATCCCCACGTTCATCGAGAACGCCACTTCTGCTGGGTTATCCGTGGGCGACCCAGCAGAAGTGGCGTTCTCGGTGCAGTGAGCGGCCCCTGGTCACGCGAGCGCGAGGCCCGTCGGCGCGCGACCAGCTGGCGCGACCTCGCGCACGGAAGCGCGCGGTGCAGTGAGGACCTCGCGCACGGAAGCGCGCGGCCATTGAGCGACCAGGAGAGCCGGACTCACCCGGCCGGACGCGCGCGGCCGGTCGGCGCGCGGCCGGTCGACGCACGCTCGGTTTGCAGTCGGCGCGCCCGGTTTGCGGATACGCGATCCGGCGCGCTACGGCGACTTCGTGGTGACCGTGTAGTTCGCGATGAAGCCGTCGTTGCCGTCCTTGCTGACGACAACCAACAGGCCGTATTTCTCGTTCTCGAACGCACCCCCGGTGCCCCCTTTGAGCTCACCGCTGCCTGACAACGGCGGAGTGAAGCCGGCCTCCGTCAAGGACGCCGAAATGGTGTCAAATGCCGCGAGGTCGGCAACTTTGATGGTGACATTCCAGACCTGGCCTTCGGCGGAGCCGAGGCTGCCGCCGTAGATCACCTCACCATCGATGAGGGGCACGTCCGCCGGGAAATCCTTGGGCACGCTCTTGCCCCCGACATCGACCTGGCCGCCGGTCGCATTCTCGATGATCGACTGCACCGAGCACCCAGCGAGCACGGGAGTCACGGCGATAGCGATGATGATGGCGATGGATGCGACGGCGCGCGTACGCGGAATGCTCATGACAACTCCAGGGGATCGGGCTCCACGGTAGAAAGCATCAGCGTAGCGTGCAGCCCATCTCCCCCACCAGAGGGAGCCCCGCCAGAGGGATCGTGGGCTGCACGCACTACGGCGGAGTGGTTATGCGTTCTGCTTCTTGCGCTGCGAGTGCGCGCGGGCACGGGCGTTGGAGTCGAGCTCGACCTTGCGGATGCGGATCACGTCCGGGGTGACCTCGACGCACTCGTCTTCGCGGGCGAACTCGAGGCACTCCTCGAGCGTCAGCCTGCGCGACGGGGTCATGCGCTCGAACGTGTCGGACGTCGACTGGCGCATGTTGGTGAGCTGCTTCTCTTTGGTGATGTTGACATCCATGTCGTCCGCGCGCGAGTTCTCGCCGACGACCATGCCCTCGTAGACCTCCTGGGTCGGCTCAACGAAGAACGACATGCGCTCCTGTAGCGCCGTCATGGCAAACGGTGTGGCGACGCCAGAGCGGTCGGCCACGATCGAGCCGTTGGTGCGGGTCTCGATCGCGCCAGCCCACGGCTCGTAGCCGTGCGAGATGGCGTTGGCGATTCCGGTACCGCGCGTGATCGTCAGAAACTCGGTGCGGAATCCGATCAGACCACGGGACGGAACGATGAACTCCATGCGCACCCAGCCGGTGCCATGGTTGGTCATCGTTTCCATACGGCCCTTTCTGGCGGCGAGCAGCTGGGTGATCCCGCCGAGGTGCTCTTCGGGCGAATCGATGGTGAGGTGCTCGAAGGGCTCGTGGAGCTTGCCATCGATGTGCCTCGTGACCACCTGCGGCTTGCCGACGGTGAGCTCGTAGCCCTCCCGACGCATCTGCTCCACGAGGATGGCCAGCGCGAGTTCTCCGCGACCTTGGATCTCCCACGCATCCGGGCGTCCGATATCCACCAGCTTGATGGAGACGTTACCGACGAGTTCGCGGTCGAGGCGATCCCTGACCATGCGCGCGGTGAGCTTATGACCTTTCACCTTGCCGATGAGCGGGCCCGTGTTGGTGCCGATGGTCATAGAAATGGCGGGGTCGTCGATCTTGATGGTCGGAAGTGGGCGAACATCATCGGGGTCGGCGAGCGTCTCACCGATCGTGATGTCTTCGAAGCCGGCGACTGCGACGATGTCTCCGGGGCCGGCCGATTCGGTCGGGAAGCGATCGAGTGCCTTCGTGATGAGAAGCTCGGTGACGCGCACGTTGTGCACACTGCCATCATGCTTGACCCAGGCCACGGTCTGGCCCTTCTTGATGGTGCCGTTGAAGACACGCAACAGCGCAAGGCGACCGAGGAACGGTGAAGCGTCGAGGTTGGTGACGTGCGCCTGGAGTGGGTGCTGGTCGTCGTAGGTCGGCGCCGGGATGTGCTTGATGATCGCGTCGAACAGCGGCTCGAGGTCAGCGTTATCGGGCAGGGTGCCATTCTCCGGCTTGTTCCAGCTCGCGGCACCGTTGCGGCCCGAGGCGTAGACGACCGGAACGTCGAGCACGGCGTCGAGGTCCATGTCCGGGAAGTCGTCGTGCATGTCGCTGGCGAGCCCGAGCAGCAGATCCTGGCTCTCCGTGACGACCTCGTCGATGCGGGCATCCGGTCGGTCGGTCTTATTGACCAGAAGGATGACCGGCAGTTTGGCTTCGAGCGCCTTGCGCAGCACGAATCGGGTCTGCGGAAGCGGGCCCTCGCTGGCGTCCACGAGAAGCACCACGCCGTCGACCATGGACAGGCCACGCTCGACCTCGCCACCGAAGTCGGCGTGGCCCGGGGTGTCGATCACGTTGATGGTGATCGGTCCGCCCGTGCCATTTTCAGCAGCATGGATGCCCTTATACGAGATCGCCGTGTTCTTGGCGAGAATCGTGATGCCCTT
>NZ_JANLVV010000277.1:0-1943 GCF_031364185.1 Salinibacterium sp.
CACCCCATCCATCGCCAAGAAGAGTTACGTGGATCCGCGGCTCGTCGACCACTATCGGGCGGGAATCACCATTGATCCCGCCCGGGTGAGTGCGGCGCAGCCGACCTCGATGCAGCTGCCGTCGCCTTGAAGGCTGCCGGCGTTACCCCCTTCGGGATCACCGGCGGAGATTCGTGGACCGGCCAGATCGGCTTCATCAGCGCAGTGACGGACACCGTCGCTGACGGCGGAGCTGAGGCCGTCAACGATGGGACCGCCTCGTTCACCGACGCCCCCTTCGTGGAGGCAGCCGCGGTCAACCCCGAGCGGGTGAGCAAGCAGTGGGTGAACGACGATTACCTCACGGCTCTTTACGCCGACGTACCGCAGAAGCTTCAGGACGGTAACTTTGCGATGTACCCCATGGCATCGTGGCTCTCAGCCTCCTTCACGGATGCTTCGAACATCGGATTCTTCACCTACCCGAGCTCCAGCGGCAAGGTGCAGTGGCAGTCCTCCAACAACGCTTCCGTGCAGCTGCCGAAAACGGGCGACAGCGCAAAGGAGGCTGCAGCGCGGGATTTCGTGAACTACCTCACGGTTGGTGACGGATACAAGGCACTGATCGCCGCCAGCGGTGAACCGTCCATCATTGAGGGAGTGGACGACCCAGCAGCCATTACCCCGCTCGCGAAAGCGGCCGCAGATGCATTCGCTGCCGGTGGTGTGGCGAGCCTGGACCAGCAGCTGCTCTACTCGCCGAGCGAGCGTGCGACCCTCCTCGGATCGGTGCTCGCGGGGACGTTGACTCCTAAAGAGTTCGGGGCGCAGTATCAGGATGCCTTCGACAAGCTCAAGGCACTTCAGGGCAACTAGTTTCTCAATGCATGGGCGGCTCTCTCGAGGAGGGCCGCCCCATCGCACGACAAGCAGAAAGATCCGAGCATGAGTGCCAACAACAGCAGCGCGACTGCGCGTGTGGTGAAGTTACGGGAAGTCAGACGATGGGTCGCGTAACTTCTAGGCGCCCCAGCTCGGGTCTGAGCAGGCGAGATCAGGCTCTCCTGCTAGCGCTGCCTCTCGGGGTGTTCTCGATATTCTTCGTCCTTCCGAACGCCCTCAACTTTGCTCTCTCGCTGACGAACTGGAACACCTACTCAGACGTCATCAAGTTCATCGGACTCGACAACTTCATCGATCTGGTGTCGACCGGAACGCTCTGGAACGATCTGCGCGTGACCGTCGTGTTTGCTGTCCTCGTTGCGATCTTTCAGAACGGCATCGGGCTTGCCCTAGCCGTTGCACTCGAAAAGAGCACTCGCGGGAACGGCTTACTCCGCACTCTGCTGTTCATCCCGGTGCTCTTCTCACCACTCTCAACCGGATATCTTTTCAAGGGCCTGCTCGCCTACGATGGCCCGGCCAATCAGATTCTGAGCACGATTTCGGGCCGAGAAGTCCATGTGAACTTCCTCGCCTCGACCAGCACAACGATCGTCGTGGTTGCTGCCGTTCACGCATGGAAGTACTTCGGAATGACAATGCTGATCTACATCGCTGGCCTCAGCGCGATCCCCGAAGAAATGTCGGAGGCGGCAAAAATCGATGGAGCGAATGCGTGGCAAAGCTTTTGGCGCATAAAGTGGCCGATGCTCGCGCCGGCGCTGACGGTGAACCTCACTCTCACCTTGATTGGCTCACTGAATGCATTCGATGTCATTCTCGCGACGACGGGTGGCGGACCGGCGCGCACTACCGAAGTGTTCAACATTTTTGTGTTCCAGCAATTCGGCTCAGGAGCCTTCGGAGTTTCGACCGCTATGGCACTAATACTGTTCCTCACCGTGGTGGTCGTCGCGATTCCATTGATCTCGTATTTGCGGTCGCGTGAGGTGGAAGCGTGACGCACACGAATAGTTTCCGTCGGCAACGTCTGATCTCTCGCCGATCTGCTTGGACCAATG
>NZ_JANLVV010000363.1:0-3227 GCF_031364185.1 Salinibacterium sp.
TTCCACCGCCATCAATATGCTCGCTCGGCGATGTCGACGAGCGCGCGATGAACCTGCCTCGCATTCGCTTCGTGAAGCAGGGCCGCTGAGTGATGTCCGTTGGCACTGAGCTCGCTGAAGACGCTGTCATCGGACAGCACGTCGTCAAGTGATTGGGCAAGCCGGGCGTTGTCCGAGAACAGGAGCGCGTTGTAACCATCGAGCACCTCGTATCGGATCTTCTCGTTGGTAACGCCCATATAGACAGCGCCCAGTGACATCAGCGCGAGCGGCTCGAGGCTGTGCTCGTATTTGTTGAAACTGATGATCGCCCGCGGCGCCAGAGCGGCGATCTCCGAAACGTGCTCAGGCGTGAGGAACGACTCTCGGAAGTGGGTCACCGACGCGCCAAGACGCTTAGCGACGCTGTCAACAGCGGCGCGCTCAGCGGCGCTGGCATTGATGACGACGACGACCCCCGGGTCCGCAGCGGCTAGCACGGGCGGCCGAAGAACAGGAGGAATGATGGCCCGCGACTCCCACGCGCTGTGAGCGGCCAGGCGGTCGGAGGACCACCGGTTGGGCGGGAGATAGTCAAACTCCGGGCGGTAGGCGGCAGAGACGGAGCGCCTCTCGTCATCGACCAGATCGGCGCGGTCGGCGTCAATCCCGGGAAGCAGGTAGACCGGAATCCCACCCGACTGGGCCGCCAACCACGCCGTCTTCGCGGCACCGCGATCTGTGGCCACCACGATGATCCCAAGGGTCTCGAGGCGCTCGACCAGATCCTCGTCTATCTCGCCCGCGACTTCGTGGACACTTGTCTCTATACCGATGGCGGCTAGTTCCGTAGCTAGTTCCGCGACGTACTGACGCCACAGGGGCGTTGATGCCGCAGACGTCAGGAAGCTCACCGCGGGAAGCGTTGTGAGCCCGCGTTCGATAACCATCGGCGCCCACCTTCGCCAGAAGTAGCGCATCGATCCGAGCTCGCGTTTGTTTTGGCTGTAGCCGCGGGTGGCAGATTCGTGATGGATAAGTTTGGCGGAGGGCTCGTACCAGCTTCGGAATCCCGCCTGCCACGCCCGCAGACCGAAATCCACATCTTCGAAGCCAAGCCAGAACTCCTCGTCCAAGCCACCGATTGCCTCGATGACTTCTCGACGTACGTATACGCAAGCGCCAGATACCGATCGAATGAACCACGGTTTATTCGCTAGCGGGTCGTTAGCTGAGCGTCCGACGTATAGGTGCCCGTACCATTGCGGCGCGAGACGACGCGCGTAATAGGTGCCGCCGTACTGGATGAGACCGTCAGGGTAGACAAGCATCGGGGAGACAAGACCGACCTTGGGGTTCGTGTAGGCGGCGCGCTGGAGCGCGTCGAGCCACCTCGGTTGGCAGACCGTGTCGCTGTTCAAGAGCACGACATCCCATTGCGCTTCTTTGATGCCTATATTTACGGCCTTTGCAAACCCGCCCCGCTGCTCGCGGTAGATCACCCGTACCCGGCCGCCTACCAGCTGTCCCAGCTTCTTTCGGTTCTCCGGCTCACAGAAATCGTCGACTATGAGCACCTCGTATTCGAATCCGTTGCACGTGCGCTCCACGCTGGCTAGGCACTCCGTGAGGAAAGGAAAGTCGTTGTAGCTCGGGATAACGATGCTTGCGGGCTTGCGCTCGGAGTAAGCCTCGGGCTCCGGTCCGCGCATCCGTCGCCCGAATAGAGCGCCGCCCAACGCACTGCGCGCTGCAATTTGCACCCCGCGGGGGAGCGAGCGGTAAATCATTCGAGAGACACGGGAGGTGATCGCGGGCATTCGGGACCTTTCGAAAAGCCGCTCAGACCAGGAACTTATAGCGCGCTTCCATCTTCTTTGCAACGACGTTCCAAGTGTAACCTCGAGCGGTCTTGAGCCCTGCCACCCGAAGCTTCTGCTGCAACGCGGTATCGCCCAGCAGTCGGCGGATTGCCTTGGCCAGAGCCGCGGGGTCATCCTGCTCGACCATGATGCAGTTCATCCCGTCGACGCAAAAGTCACGGTTGCCGTGGGAATCGGTGGTGATAACCGGGCAGCCTGCAGCCATAGCTTCAAGGACTGGAAGGCAGAAACCTTCGTGACGGGACGTCTGCACGAATACCGTCGCGCGATTGTAAAGCTCGTTAATTTCGGCATCGGTCGGCTTGACGACGTACTCAATCCCTTCGTCGCGAGCAATCTCGGGCTCAAAGCCATAGAGCAGCATGGAAGGGCGCTCTGACCCCATCGACCGCCACGCGGTGAGTGTCATAGCAAAATTCTTCTGGAAGAACGTGCGGCCAACCGCCATAATTGAGCCGGTCGGGCGCGTCACCCCGGTCGGGAAGAACTTGGCGTCGTCGTACGCGCTTGAGATTACTGTTGCCGGCACTCCGATCGATGCGAGCTCCTCGGCCTGGTACTGGGCGATAGTGACGTGGTCCATCTCCAACCGGTAGCTGGCCGCGACGGCGGCTTGTCCCACGGGGTCGTCGGGGTAAAACCAAGTTTCAAATTCCTGCACGTAGAAGACGGCAATGCCCGTGTTGACCGCCGACAACCAAACGACTTGCGCCGTCTCCCACCATGTGGCGACCTTGATGGCATCCTCCCCAGAAAGAGCCGCTTGAAGATCTTGGTAGTTCTCGAACGTGACAATCGGGGTGCGGGATGTCGTCCAGTCGGGTGGCCCTTGCAGGCTCCAGATCTGAACGTCGTGGCCAAGATCGAGAAGGTGTTCCGATTGCTCAAACACAGTTCGGATTCCGCCACTGATCGTGGTCGCGAGCAGGACATAGATGACCCTGATCCTGCCCGCCAAATCCCGCACCGGCCGATCGGTGAGCCAGCGAAGATCTTCGGGTGAGGTACCAGGAACGACGATCGGGGCGCTCGCCAGACTCACCATGGGAAAAGCGAGAGCACGCCACCCTTGCTGCCACGAACTTCTCAGCAACTCGCGCAACTGGTCGTGCAACTCGCCACTGGCACCGCGGAGGGTGGCGTTGCGAAGTGTCTCGCTTCGAAGGTACAGGCCGTGCTTGGGGGCCGAGAGTACGTAGCGCGGGATGCTCGCCTGACCCAGGTCACCTCCTCTGCGTGCGGACGCCACCCAGACCCGGTTGTGGAGATCCCATTCGAATCCGTTGATCAGATCGCCGGTCTCTCGAACAGCAAGTTGCGGGGTGACAGCCCCCACTCGTCCGTCGGTGAGTTCATATCGGCGGG
>NZ_JANLVV010000005.1:0-26803 GCF_031364185.1 Salinibacterium sp.
CTCCTCGCCGGGATGCTGGAGGCACACCGCCGCTCCCCCCGATTCGCCGATGTCAATGCGGGCCTCATCAGTGCCGATGGACTGGCCCTGGCACCTGATTCACGCGTCGCTGATTCACGCATCGCAGACTCACGCACTCCCGGGCAACGGCGCCACGATGCCCTCGGCGAGATCCTGCTCGCAGCGGCCGCCGCAGACGGGGCGCCCCGACTCGACGGGCAGTCCGTTACCGTTCTCGTGACCGTCACTGCCGCCGATCTCACAAATGCTGGCGGCCTGGACTCTGATGCGATCGGTGTCATGGCCGGCTCACCATTTCCTCTCTCTCGCCGCTGCGTCGAGCGATTTATGGACGCTGGCGGCTACCGCACCGTCACCACCGACAGCAACGGTGCCATCACCGCGATCAGCTCGCCACAACGCTGCTTCACCCCGATGCAAAGGCTCGGGATGGTCGCCCGCGACGGGTTCGGCTGCTCCACCCCTGGGTGTACCAGCCCCCACTACACTCTGCAAGCCCACCACGTCATCCCTGACCGCGACGGCGGGCCCACCGCCCTCGACAACGGACTGCTGCTCTGTTACTGGCACCACCAACAAGTCGACACCGGGCCATGGGAATACCGCATGATCGCCGGACTCCCGTACGTTCGCGGGCCAGGCATCCCCGACTGGACACACACACGCACTCGCACACCAGTGGCACACGTCGCGTGACCGAGCCAAGCCGTGCCGAACCACGCCTGCCCTGAAGATCACTCGACGGGTTCGGTGCGCGTGATGATCACACTGTGACGTTATCCGCCCCCGCAGGGTCCGTGCCGGCTGCCGAGAGAGCAGCTTCAGCCACCAGCAAACGGCGGCAGAACGTCGACACGCGACCCGAGCACCCGCGAATCGTCGCGGCTCACGACGCCGTCGACCAGGAACGAGCCGGCGGCGAGCACCCGGGCCATGGCATCCCCGTAGCGTTCGATGAGCACCGCCCGCAACGCTCCGACTGTCGCGACCGCAGGCAGTGACTCTTCAAGAACCCCAGCAGCGTCAGCCGCGGCTGCGAAGTAGCGCACGTCAACCACCGATCGCTCCCATGCTGCGAAGCGGCCGCTGGAAGTCGGCGCGCTCCATCCCGTGGCCCTTCTGCTTGCCCCACATCGCCGCACGCCACCACTCGGCGATCGTGGCATCCGGAGTTCCCTCGCGTAGCAAGGCCCGCAAGTCTGTCTCGTCGTCGCCGAACAGGCATGAGCGAACAGTTCCCTCGGCGGTCACCCTGGTGCGGTCGCAGGCGGCACAGAAGCTGCGGGTCACCGAGGCGATGATCCCCACCGTGGCCGGCCGGCCGTCGTAGCTGTGACCGTCGACGAGCCACTCCTCTGCCGGGTCGGACGGGTCGTCACGATGCGGCTGGGTCAGCGTAAACCTGGTGCTGAGCACGTCGAGCAGTTCGGCCGCGTCGACCATGTTGTCGCGGGCCCATGCCTCGTCGGCATCGAGTGGCATCTGCTCGATGAACCTCAGCTTCGCGCCATTGGCGAGCGACCATTCGAGAAGATCTGCGGCTCCACCGAGGGTGTCGCGCATAAGTACGGCGTTGATTTTCAGCGGAGCGACTCCCGCCTTTTTCGCGGCCTCGATACCCGCGAAGACCGAGGGCAACCGGTCGCGTCGCGTGAGGCGGGCGAAGTGGTCGCGGTCGACGGTGTCGAGCGAGATGTTCAGCCGGGTCAGTCCAGCTGCCACCAGCTCGTCGACGCGCTTATTCAGACCGATGCCATTGGTGGTCATCGAGAGGGATGCCCCACCAGCGACGGCCGAACTCAGTGAGATGATCTCGCTAAGGTCCGAGCGCATCAGCGGTTCACCGCCGGTGAAACGGATGTCCCGTACGCCAAGGTCGCGCACGCCGATGCCGACGAGCCGTGCGATCTCGGTTGGGTCCAGCAGGTCCCTGCGGGCGATAGCCGGTAGTCCCGCCTCCGGCATGCAGTACGTGCAGCGAAGGGAGCACTTCTCCGTGACCGAAATACGAAGGTCACGCGCCGTGCGTCCATGGCGATCGATGAGTCCCGGAGCATCCGGCCGCCCGATTGTTGACGGTATTGCCGCAGAATCCCGACGAATGGTGGGAAAGCCGAGTGACAGGGACACCCTGTAAGCCTACGACGGCGTCACGGGGAGTTCGAGGCAGCCAACGCTGCGATGCACGACAAACCACCTTCGACTTCAACGGCGATACGAAGCAACTCGTTGGGCCACCCGAGCCCGTGGCGCCCCCAAAAGCACATTCCTGCGCGTCTTACGAGGCCTTAGTTCGCGCAGCAGTGATCGGGTACATCCTTCATCTTTATGCCGTCGATGCAAAGTTTGCCGGGCTTCTTGTCTAATCCTATATTCTTCGCTAGTTTCTAAGAGGCGTTTGTCAATACCCCCGTTAGGGGCAGCGCTGATACCCCCCTGTTGCCAGCGCGGCTGTTGCGTATGCGGCTGTTGCGAGTGCAGCACAGTGACGATCGATGGAGCACACCCTATGCAAATCCGAAAAATCACCTCCACTATCGCGGGCGCGTCGTCGTCAGCGCTTCGCGGATTGGGCGTGCTAGCTCTTGGCGCCATCCTCGTGATCTTGCCCGTAGGAGCGATAGCTCCCGCAGCGGCTCACGATCCAACAGTGCCAGGTGGGGGCAATTCCCACGATTCGACACAACCGGAAGGGCGCGAATTCCGAGTGCTGCTGGACGGCAACCCCAAGCCCGTCACCGCTGTACTCAAGGACGGCATCGCATTCGTCGATGGCACTGCTATCGGTCGGCAAGTCGGGAAAAAGGTTCTCTCCACGAACGGCGATGTCATTCTCGACCTCGATCCCGCTCAGGGCTCTAGTGGTCCAGCTAAGAAACTCAACGGCGTCGGCATAGCTAAAAACGCGGACATCAAGGTGCCGGATGGAATTCTCCCGTACGTCTTCAGCCCTGAGGTGCCCGCCAAAACCCGCGCCCTTATAGAAGAGGTCGCTCGCAGCTTCGAGGGGCGGACTAACGTCAAAATGGTGCCCTGGACCGGCCAAAAGCTTTACATTCGGTTCACTACCGGCGGCAGCGGGTGCTGGACCTTCCTCGGGCTGAACGACATGCCCGGCGGCCAGGAAGTTTCTATCGGCGACGGATGCGCGTCCGCGTCGATCGTCAAACATGAAGTCGGCCACGTTTTCGGCCTTCTACACGAGCAGATGCGGCCGGATCGCGACGCGTTTGTCACCGTAAACTGCGGCTTGCGTGGAGAAGACTGCAGCCAGAGTGACGTTTGGCCTCACCCAAACAGCCGCACAGGGGACTACGACTACCAGTCGATCATGCATTACGGCAACTCCAAGCTCCCAGATGGGCGTTGGTACTTCGAAAGCAAAACAGCGTTCCCGTCCGAAAACATTGGATTCAGGGACGGCCAGGACTACACCGATTTGGACATTGCCTGGATTAACAATCTGTATGGCGCGCCCACACCAACCCCGACTCCCACACCAACGCCGACTCCCACCCCAACCCCGACTCCCACACCCACCCCGACACCGACTCCCACACCAACCCCGACTCCCACACCCACCCCGACACCAACCCCAACCCCAACCCCGACACCAACGCCGACTCCCACACCAACCCCGACACCAACCCCAACCCCGACGGCAACTCCGGATCCTGAGCCGGAGGCCGCTACTGGGTCAGAAATTGTGAGTAGTTGGAACGGCAGGTGCATCGACGTAAGAAACTTCGACTACAGCGAGGGGCGCCAGCTCATCGCCTGGGACTGCAACGGTGGAGACAACCAGAAGTTCGACTACGTCGACGGAACATTCCAAAGCCAAAACGGTCTGTGCCTGAGCGTGGCCGGAGGATCGACCATGAGAGGCGCAGCGATTCAGCTGGCGGCGTGCAGCACCGACGCATCACAACAATTCATCGTGACCGATTCGAACCAGATCCAAAACCCTAACTCGAATAAATGCATCACCATCAAGTCCTGGAAAAACAAAAACGGCGCAAAGCTCGTGTCCTGGACCTGCAAAACCAGCAAGAACGCCAACCAGCTCTGGGATCTCGGCTGACCTAACCGATGGCTTCCTCTTGTCGACACACCCGACGATGAGAGGAAGCCACACCGGACGCGACCGGCCGCGAAGGAGTTGAGCTCGTCAGGAGGGACTGCTGTGCCTCCCTTGGCACGAAGACACTGCAGCGCGGCATGCGGCCATAACGGTCCGCGCTCCTAGAATTCGGTACCCTGAAGTATGGCCATCTTCTCCCGCGGCTTCACGGGTCGCCCTCGCGAGTCCCAGCCTGACCTACCCCCGGGGCAGTTCCTGACCGAGGACTTTCCCGTTCTCTCCGCGGGGCCCACTCCCACCATTGCTGAGTCCGACTGGACTTTCACCATCAAGACCGAGTCGGGCGTGGAACATTCCTGGACCTGGGATGAGCTCCACGCCCTGCCGGTGGAAGACATACACACGGACATCCACTGCGTCACCCGCTGGTCGAAGCTGGCCACCAACTGGCGTGGCGTCTCGCTCGACACCCTGTTCGCCAACGTCGAGTCAACCTACGACTACGTGATGGTGCACTCGACCGGCGGGTATACGACAAACCTGCCGCTTCAGGACATCCTCGACGGCCAGGCCTGGATCACCACCGAGTTCGAAGGTGAACCGCTCGAGCCCGACCATGGCGGCCCCGCCCGCATGATCGTGCCGCACCTCTACTTCTGGAAGAGCGCGAAATGGGTACGCGGCATCACCATGCAGCGCACCGATTCCCCCGGGTTCTGGGAGCAGAACGGCTATCACACTTACGGTGATCCGTGGCGTGAAGAGCGATACAGCTAGGTGAGCTTCAGGGACTGGCTGGTGGGCACCGTGGTGTCCACAACGCAGCAAACTCCGAATGCAAAGAGCATTGTTCTGGATGTGCCGGGGTGGACGGGCAGCACGGCCGGCCAGCATGTCGACGTGAGACTCACCGCGCCCGACGGCTACAGTGCCGTGCGTGCCTACTCCCTGGCATCAACGGGCACGGGCCAGCAGGTCGAACTTGCGGTCGACCTCATCGACGACGGTGAGGTGTCGCCGTACCTCGTGGGTGAGTTGCGTACCGGTGACCAACTCGAGTTTCGAGGCCCGCTCGGCCGCTGGTTCGTGTGGAAGCCCGCGCAGACCGCGCCGGTGCAACTGATCGCGGGGGGCTCCGGAGTGGTGCCGCTGCTCGCGATGATCCGGGCGCACACTACCTCGAGCAGCTCCGCACCGATGCGACTGCTCTACTCCGTGCGCTCGCCCGCCGACCGATTCTTCGCCGACGAGCTCGCTGCCGCCCACGACATTGATGTCACCCTGATCTACACGCGCGAGGTTCCAGCGGGGTGGGATGCCTCGCCCGGCCGTGTCACGAAAGATATACTCGCCGCCGCCACCGTCCCGGCCTCGGAGCATCCCGCCGTGTTCGTTTGCGGCCCCACGGGATTCGTGGAGGCGGTCGCCTCCGCTCTCGTCGATCTCGGGCACGACCCGATGGCGGTGAAGACTGAGCGATTCGGCGGCAGTTAGGCGAGTCTTGTCGCGGGCTGGAGTGGGGGAGCAATCTCAGCAGAACGGGGCTGGATGCGTCCGCACGGGCAGCGCGGTCACCTCCAGCCCCTCGGTGTCGCTGGCCGCGCACCCTCACTTCGGCGTGGGCGAGGGGTCCGGTCCCCGCGAGTTGGATCCTGACGTTCGTGCCGGTTTTCCCTCCAGGAATCGAGACCATCGTGGGGCTTCCCGCTGATGCGGTCTGGTGGCTGGCCAACACCCCACTTTGGGCCGCTTGCGCGGTAGGCGACAGAACCGCGGTGAACGGCCTGTCCGAGACCATCACCCAGTAGTCCGTCAGGCGCTCGGCGGAGGGGTCGGCACGGTGATACACCTCCACACTCGAGGCCTTTGCCGTGGCGGCGAGGTTAGCGTCCCAGCCGGAATGCTGCCCGACACCGGTGTGCGAAATGGAGTTCGCGCCGCAGTCGCCAGGTATTGCTATCGTTTGCCCGGCTGGCCGCCCCTCCGTCCTCCGTTGCTGAAGGCGGCCGCACAGCGAGTGCGACCGCCTTCAGCATGTCTCTGCGGTTAGCCGAGTGCTTTGACCTCGGCAAGGGAGAGGTATCCGGTTCCGGCGAGTTGGACCCTCACGTATTGGCCGATCTTTCCGCCGGGGATCGGGATGGTGGTGGGGCTGCCCGCCTGCGTGGTCTGGTGGCTAGACCATACCCAACTTTGGGCCGCTTGTGCGGTGGGTGACAGCCCTGCAGTGAAGGGCCGATCGGAGACCATCACCCAGTAGTCCGCCAAGCGGTCGCCGTAGGAGTCACGGTTGTAGACCTCTATGCTGGAGATTTTTGTCGCGGCGCCGAGGTTGGCGTCCCACCAGGAGTACTGTGCGCTGCCGGTGTGCGAGACCGAGCTCGATGAGTAGTTCCCGTTAGTGTTGCCGTCATTTGCTCGGTTGGCCGCTCCTGCGAATTCCGTTGACGATTGTGTTGCCACCGCGCCGGAAAGCAGATTCTTGGTTCCGAGGGCTTTCACTTCGGCGAGCGAGAGGTATCCGGTTCCGGCGAGTTGCACCCTCACGTACCGGCCGATCTTTCCCCCCGGGATCGGGATGGTGGTGGGGGTACCCGCCTGTGTGGTTTGGCGGCTGGACCACACCCAACTTTGGGCTGCTTGCGCTGTAGGTGACAGCCCTGCGGTGAAGGGCCGGTCAGAGACCATCACCCAATAGTCCGACAGTCGGTCGCCATAAGAGTCTCGGTTGTATACCTCCACACTGGAGACCCTCGTGGCAGCGCCCAGGTCGGCATCCCACCAGGAATACTGGCCGCTACCGGTATGCGAGACCGAATTCGCAGCAAAGTTTCCGTTGGTGTTGCCGTCGTTTGCTCGACTGGCTGTGCCACTGAATTCTGTAGACGTCTGTGTCGCCGTCGCTCCTAACGCGAGATTCTTCTGGGGAAGCAGCGAACCAACTTCGGCCAGGCGTGACGCGTATGGCGCCGAAATGGTGCCATCCTTCCCGGGCCCAACATTCAGCAGGTAGAGGCTGTTTCTTGCATTTACGGTCGTCACTGCATCCACAATGGTCTGGGCCGCTTTGGGTGCAGCAGTTTCGGGGGCCGCGAACCATGTGTTGTTCGTGTCGAGAGTGTCAGAGGTGTCTTTCACTCGTGCGTCCTGCGGGGGGAACCCCTCGACAGGCACCTCCCACACCATCACATCGGTTGTAGCGGTGTTTTGCTGATGGTCATTATTCGCTACCACCGTCGTGGGCGAAATGCTGCGGATGTAGCTTCGCACCTCGTCGTAGTTGATTTGCGAATAGGGAACATGCCAGCCCCAGGCGTCAAACCAGAGGTAGTCGATGGTTCCGTAGTTTTGTAGCAGCTCGCGCAGCTGGTTCTTGACGAGTGCGGTTGTCTCGCCGTTGTGTTTGTCCCAGATGGAGAAGTAAATTCCTACCTTGAGGCCTGCGGCTCGCATCGAGTTTGTGTAGTCGCGAACGATATCCCCGTTGCCATTCTGGTACCGGGATGCGGCGATGTCGTAGTCCGAATACGCGGTGGGCCAGAGGGCGAATCCGTCGTGGTGCTTGGCCGTCAACACCCCGAAGGTCATACCCGCTGACTTCATCGTGGCTGCCCACTGATCGGTGTTAACGGTTTGGGTCGGGTTGAAGTCCGTCGTGCCAGTTTGCGGGTTGCTCCACTGGACACCGGTGTAGGTGCCCGGTCCGTAGTGGATGAACATCCCGAACGGATTGTCTTTCACCCACTGCTGGGCCAGCGAGTCGGCGGCAGTGGCGGCCGGGGCTCCCGACACGAGCAGACCAAGGGCGGCTACCGTGGCCGTCAGGAGCATCAAGCCCCTTGAACGGCGACGCACGTGTGACGTTACCTTCATTTTCAACTCTCCTCTGGGGTCACCATTGACACCCTCAGTCATAACCTATAGGAAATGTAATCAAAGGACTAGGGTTGAATGAACCTGCCGGAGAACCCCCTGCGGTAAAGCAGCGCCATCACCCCACCCAGCTACGGCACGCGATCCACAAATCTCTCAGCCGTCACACGGTGTAACGGGAGTACCGTGGAGTTCACGTCACGAACGCATAATGTGAGGGAGTTGACATGCCATCGAACTGGACTCGCTGGATCCCGGCGGCCCTCGTCCCCGTCGTAGCCATCGCCGGGGCCGTGCTCATCCCGATCGCCGCGGATGCCACTCCAGCCCTTCCGGAAAAATCGCCGCAACAGCTGCTCGAGTTCATCGCGGGAAGCGCAGATGCACAGTACTCCGGAACAGTGGATCAAACATCGAACCTCGGACTGCCCGACCTCTCCTCGCTTGGATCGAGCTACGGAAGCGGTTCCCGTTCGGCGGCGTCAACTGCTGTGGAATTACTCTCCGGCACCAACTCGGCGCGCGTTTTTGTTGGCGGCGCAGACGCCGCGCGCATCCAGGTAAAAGATACCCTCGCCGAGCGTGACGTGATCCGCAACGGCTCCGAGGTGTGGACGTACGATTCGAAGACCAATACAGTCCAGCACATGTCGGCGCCCGCCGGCGGCGCGCCCGATGCTGGTGTCACCAAGACCCCTGCCGACCTCGCAACGGGGCTCATCGACAGCATCGAGCCGTCGACTAGGGTCACTGTGACGGAGACCGCCAGGGTGGCCGGTCGCGCCGTCTACCAACTGGTGCTTACGCCAGCGGACGACGCCACTCTCGTTGGCTCGGTCATCCTCTCCGTCGATTCCGAGACCGGCCTGCCCCTCGATGTGCGCGTGTTCGCCGCTGGTCACAACGACGCGGCTTTCTCGGTCGGCTTCAGCTCGATCGACTTCGGCGCTCAGGATGCCGGCCTGTTCAGCTTCACGCCTCCGGCCGGTGCCACCGTCGAAGAGCACCAGATCGGCGATCACGGCGAGGACGCGTCGGCCACACGTGAGTTCACAGAGCCCGAGATTTCCGGTGTCGGCTGGACCAGCATCGTCGAGATTTCCGCCGAAAGCGCACGCGGCATCACCGGCGCGGACGGCAGAGACCCCTCGGTGACGGGCCTGCTGGACCAGGTGCTTGTGCCGGTAAGTGGCGGCCGCGCACTCGAGACTTCCCTCGTCTCGGTACTTCTGACTTCCGACGGTCGCGTGCTGGTGGGCGCCGTCAGTATCGACCAGCTCCAGGCTGCAGCCGCGAAGTGACGGATGGCGCGCTCGCCATCGAGACGCACGGGCTGACCAAACGGTTCGGCTCGCAACTCGCGGTAAACCAGCTCGACATCGCGGTTCCCCACGGCTCGATCTTCGGATTCCTCGGCCCCAACGGCTCTGGCAAAACAACGACGATACGAATGCTGCTCGGCCTGGTCGCCGCAACCTCCGGTGACATCCGGATGCTCGGCTCGGCAATGCCGCAATCACTGCGGCAGGTGCTCCCCCGCGTAGGGGCTCTCGTCGAGGGTCCGGCGATTTACCCGTTCCTTTCCGGCCGTGCCAACCTGGCCAGGCTGGACTCGGCCGACCGGTACACGTCATCCAGCACCAGAATGGCGAGAGTGGATGCCGCGCTCGACCGTGTGGGGTTAGCTCATGCAGCCCGCAAGAAGGCGCACGCGTACTCCCTCGGAATGAAGCAGCGGCTCGGAATCGCCAATGCGCTGCTCAGCCCGCGCGACCTGCTGATCCTGGACGAACCAACCAACGGTCTCGACCCGCAGGGCACACGAGAGGTGCGAAACCTCATTCGAACGCTCGCAGCTGAGGGAACGACGGTGTTCGTGTCGAGCCACCTGCTGGCAGAGATCGAGCAGACCTGCAGCCATGTCGCCGTGATGAGCGCCGGGCGACTGGTGGCCCAGGGCACCCTCGACGAGTTGCGGGGAGAGGGTGCCACCCGAGTCGACGTGCGAACTCCCGATCTCGAGCTGGCGCGCGAGGTGCTCACGCGGCGGGGTCTCGACGTCCAACCGGGTGCCGCCAATTCGTCGTTGACCGCGGTGCTGACGACCGGCGTCCCCGTCGAGCAGCTCGCGGAGGCGCTCGTGACGGCAGGAGTGCGCCTACGCGGGTTCAGCACGGCCGGTGCCAGTCTCGAAGACCGATTCGTGGCGCTCACAGGGGAGGGTTTCGATGTCGCCGAATGACGGGAGACGCAACCTCGGTGTGGCTCTGCTCGGCTCAGAGTTGAGCATCCTGTTTCGCCGCAGACGCAACCTGGCCATGCTGCTGGCGCTTGCCGCTGTCCCCATCCTGATCGCGGTGGCCGTGAGACTGTCGAGCCCCACCTCGGGCCGCGGACCCGCCTTTTTGGCGAGCATCAGCGAGAATGGATTGTTCGTCGCGCTCACCGCGCTCACCGTGTCGATTCCGCTGTTCCTGCCACTGACAGTCGGGGTTGTCGCCGGCGACACCATTGCTGGCGAGGCGAACCTAGGTACTCTGCGCTACCTCCTCATTTCACCGGCCGGTCGACTGCGGCTGCTTTTGGTGAAGTATGCGGGTGCTGCGGCGTTCTGCCTCGCGGCTACCGCCATCGTCGTCGTGGTCGGCGTCGCGGTCGGGGCTGCCCTCTTCCCGGTGCGCCCGGTGACACTGCTCTCGGGTGACACCATCGACGGCGGCGAGTACGCCGTGCGATGCCTGCTGCTGATCGCCTATGTCGCGCTGTCGATGCTCGGGCTCAGTGCGATCGGGCTCTTCTTCTCGACCCTGACCACCGTGCCCGTGGGGGCCATGGCGGCAACGATCGTACTCTCCGCGGCATCCCAGATCCTCGACGTCCTGCCACAACTCGACTGGCTGCATCCATGGCTATTCAGCCATTACTGGCTCGGAATCGCTGACCTGCTTACTAACCCCGTGTCATTCGACTCGTTCAACAACAATGCACTGCTGCAGCTGGGGTACATCGTCGTATTCGGCACTCTCGCCTACGGCCGCTTTGCCACGAAAGACGTTCTGAGTTGAGCGACTACGCCGGAACGCGCGCGAGCTCGGGCGCTGCCCGCCGCCGACTCCACCCGATCGCGAGGGATGCGATTCCCACGATGAACCCGGCAATCCCAACCACATAGACGGAGATACTCAGCGCCCCGGTGGACGGCTCCAGGAACGGGTACGGAAACCATCCTGTGGCAGCTCCACGCAGCATGGTGAAGGCCACCCAGGCGAGCGGGTAGATCACGACGTACCTGAGTCCGGTCCACCGGAGGGCTGGCCTGCCCGGTGAGAGGAGCCAGTCGAGCGCGATGAACAGCGGGATCCAGACGTGCATGAGCTCGCCTGGCCACTTTGACTCGATAAAGCCTTCCTCCGGAATGCCCCGCAGCAGCACGTTGTACACAACTGCAGTGACGACGGCATACGAGAGCACAGACATCCTCACCATCGTGTACAGCACCGTGTCGACGGGCAGTCGCAGCGCCATGACACCACCAACGATAAGAACGACCGAGGCGACCAAGGACGACTGGATGGTGAAGTAGCTGAAATACTGATCAGCAACCATGTCGTTGTTGACGATCTTCTCGATGATTTGGAAGGTCAGGGCCACGGCGAGTGTGAGACCTGCTGCAAGGCGAAGGATGCCGACGATGCGGCGGGCGGGTGACGTCAGTGGCACGCATTTATATTACCGGGTCATCCGCCGGTGTTCCCGACAGGACATTTCCGGCAACGTCTGGCCGTGCCAGAACCGAGTCTCGCATTTCGTAACGAACGCCCGGCTCGTCCCCGTCGCCGCAGCCGGGCCCGATTTGATCGACGAGGGATGGATGCTCGTCGCCACCGACGGGCGCATCCAGTCCGTCGACGGCGCCGCACTGCGGCGGGACTTGTGTACTCGCGGCGGGGGCTACAACTCCTGCGGCGGGAGAAAGTCGCTCGCGGCGGGAGTGGCAGCTCCTGCGGCGGGGGAAGTTGCTCGCGGCGGGAGTTGCAGCCACTGCGGCGGGGGGAACTCGCTCGCGGCGGGAGCTACGACTCCCGCCGCCGGTACATGACTCCCGCCAGAAGGCAGAGCCCACCGCGCAGAGCCCACCGTCGCGTCGAAGGCCGCCCCTCGAACGGGACGGCCTCGAGGTGCAGAGGGTCAGCGCGCCGCGGAGCCGTCCGTGTAGTCAGCGTCCTGCTGCTTCCACGCGAACAGCGAGCGCAGCTTCTGGCCGGTCGCCTCGATCGGGTGGGCGGCGCCCTTGGCGCGGAGTTCGAGGAACTCGGGGGCTCCGGCATCCTGATCCGCAATGAACCGCTCGGCGAATGCACCGGACTGGATGTCGGCGAGCACTGCTCGCATGTTCTCCTTAACGGAAGGGTCAATGACGCGCGGGCCCGAGACATAGTCGCCATACTCGGCCGTGTCTGAGACGCTCCAGCGCTGCTTGGCGATGCCACCCTCCCACATCAGGTCAACGATGAGCTTCAGCTCGTGCAGCACCTCGAAGTAGGCGATCTCGGGCTGGTAACCGGCCTCGATCAGCACCTCGAAGCCATACATGACCAGCTGTGACGTTCCGCCGCAGAGCACAGCCTGCTCGCCGAACAGGTCGGTCTCGGTCTCTTCGGTGAAGGTGGTCTTGATACCGCCGGCACGAAGGCCGCCGATGGCGCGAGCGTAACTCCAGGTGAGCGCCCAGGCCTCGCCTGAGGCGTCCTGTTCGACGGCGGCGATTACGGGGACACCGCGGCCCGCCTCGAACTCGCGACGCACGGTGTGACCGGGGCCCTTCGGAGCAACCATGATCACGTCGACGCCTGCGGGCGCCTCGATGTAGCCGAACCGGATGTTGAAGCCGTGCCCGAAGAGGATGGCATTGCCGGCTTCGAGGTTGTCTTTGATATCTTCCGCGAATAGGCCACGCTGGTGCTGGTCAGGTGCGAGGATCACGATGACGTCGGCCCACCTGGCAGCCTCGGCGCTCGAGAGCACCTCGAAGCCCGCCTCGGTGGCCTTCTGCACGCTCTTCGAGTCTGGCTTCAGACCGACCCTGACCTCGACGCCGGAGTCGCGCAGGTTCAGCGCGTGAGCATGACCCTGAGAGCCGTAGCCGATGACGGCCACTTTCTTGCCCTGGATGATCGACAGGTCGGCGTCGTCGTCATGAAAGACATCGGTCATTTCGTAGTTCTCCTCGTGTAGTGATGGTGCGAAGCAAATTGCCAGTGCGAAGCGCATCGGCAAAGCAAAGTGTTGATGAAGCGAAAGCTAGTTCTTGAAGACGCGCTCGGTGATGCTCTTCGACCCGCGGCCAATGGCGAGCAGGCCGCTCTGCGCGATCTCCTTGATTCCGTACGGCTCGAGCACTCGCAAAAACGCCTGGATCTTGCCGGAGTCGCCCGTGGTCTCGATGACGAGCGCGTCGGTGGCGACATCCACCACTCGCGCCCTGAACAGCGCCACGGCCTCGAGTACCTGCGATCGCGTGGTGTTGTCGACCCGCACCTTGATGAGCATATGCTCGCGTTCCACCGACTGGACGGGGTCGAGCTCGACGATCTTGATGACGTTGATCAGCTTATTGAGCTGCTTGGTCACCTGCTCGAGTGGCAGCTCCTCGACGTCTACCACGACCGTGATGCGCGACAGTCCGTCGATTTCGCTCTTGCCCACGGCCAGCGATTCGATGTTGAACCCGCGGCGGGCAAACAGGCCGGCAACACGGGTGAGAAGGCCCGGCTTGTCTTCGACCAGCAGGGAGAGTACGTGGCTCATGATCAGTCCTCTTCCCATTCGGGCGCGTGATCCCTGGCGTATTGCACGCTTGAGTTGCTGAGACCCTGCGGCACCATGGGCCACACCATCGCGTCCCTGCTGACGATGAAGTCGATCACGACCGGGCGGTCGTTGGTGTCGAGGGCGAGCTGGATGGCAGCATCCACTTCCTCGGGCTTCGTCACCCTGATCGCGAGGCAGCCGTAGGCGTCTGCCAGTTTCACAAAGTCGGGAATCATCACGGTGCCGTGCCCGGTGTTCAGGTCGGTGAATGAGTGGCGACCGTCATAGAACAGCGTCTGCCACTGGCGCACCATGCCGAGGCTCGAGTTATTGATGATGGCAACCTTGATCGGGATGTCGTTGATCGTGCAGGTCGCAAGCTCCTGGTTGGTCATCTGGAAGCAGCCGTCACCGTCGATGGCCCACACCACGCGTTCGGGGTTGGCAACTTTGGCGCCCATGGCCGCCGGCACGCCGTAGCCCATGGTGCCGGCGCCACCCGAGTTCAGCCAGGCATTGGGCCGCTCGTACTTGATGAACTGCGCGGCCCACATCTGGTGCTGGCCGACGCCGGAGGCGTAGACGGCCTCGGGGCCCGACATCTCGCCAATGCGCTGGATGACCTGCTGCGGCGACAGCAGCCCGTCGTCGGGCAGCGTGTAGCCCAGCGGGTACTGCTTCTTGAGCTCGTTCAGGCGCACCCACCAGCCGGTGTAGTCAGGCTTCGTGGCGATGGATGCCTCGGCGAACGCCGCGCTGAGGTCGACGATCACGTCTTTCGCGTCGCCCACGATCGGAACATCCGCCATCCGGATCTTGCCGATCTCGGCCGGGTCGATGTCGACGTGCACGATCTTCGCGAGCGGAGCGAACTCGCTCGGCTTGCCTGTCACCCGGTCGTCGAACCTGGCCCCGAGCGAGATGACGAGGTCGGCCTCCTGCAGCGCCAGAACCGCGGGCACTGTGCCGTGCATGCCCGGCATCCCCAGGTTCAGCGTGTTCGAGTCGGGGAACGCGCCCCGAGCCATCAGGGTGGTGACCAACGGCGCACCCACACGCTCGGCGAGTTCGAAGAGTTCATCAGACGCGTTGGCTCGGATGACTCCGCCGCCGACGTAGAAGACCGGCCGCTCGGCCTCGGCGAGCAACTGGGCCGCGGCCTGCACCTGCCTGCCATGGGCCTTCACCACTGGGCGGTACCCCGGGAGGTCGACCTTCGGCGGCCAGATAAACGGCGCTCTCTTCTGCTGGCAGTCCTTCGTGACATCCACCAGCACAGGGCCCGGTCGGCCGGTCGTCGCGATGTGGTAGGCCGCGGCGAGTGTCGCCGGAACGTCTTCCGGCTTCGTCACGAGGAACGAATGCTTGGTGATCGGCATCGTGATGCCGACGATGTCGACCTCCTGGAATGCATCGGTGCCCATGGAAGTGGAAAACACCTGGCCGGTGATCGCGATCAGCGGCACCGAGTCCATGTAGGCGTCCGCGATGGCGGTTACGAGGTTGGTGGCACCCGGGCCTGAGGTGGCGATGGCCACACCGACCTTGCCCGACGACGACGCGTACCCTTCCGCTGCGTGCCCGGCACCCTGCTCGTGGCGCACCAGGATGTGACGAATGGCGGTGGAGGCCATCAGCTCGTCATAGAACGGCATGATCGCACCGCCGGGGAGGCCGAAAACATCCTTGATCCCGAGGTTCTCAAGCGAACGCAAAATGGCGCCAGAGCCGGTGAGCATCTCGGGGGTGGTGACAACCGGGGTGTTGCTCTTCGGCCGCGGCATCGAATCCGTGGACATGGTGGAATCCTTTGAATAGGTCGGTGCGTGATCGCGGGTGCTACCCGGTCACCGCACCCTCAGCTGCGGAGTGCACTAGGCGCGAGTATTTCGCGAGAACGCCACGGGTGTAGCGAGGTTCAAGGGGAGCCCAGCCGACTCGGCGAGCTTCCAGCTCAGCGGGTTCGACAAGTAGGTCGAGCGAGCGAGCTGCGATATCGACCCTTATTAGATCACCATCGCGCACGAAGGCAATCGGACCTGCGTCCACCGCTTCGGGAGCTATGTGGCCGATACACAGTCCGGTTGTGCCGCCTGAGAATCTGCCGTCTGTTAAGAGTAGTACATCCTTTCCGAGCCCGGCGCCCTTGATCGCCCCGGTGATGGCCAGCATCTCGCGCATGCCCGGCCCGCCCTTGGGGCCCTCGTAGCGGATGACCACGATGTCACCCTTGCCGATCGTGCCCTCGGTGAGCGCATCCATTGCCGCCCGCTCGCGCTCGAACACGCGTGCGGGGCCCTCGAATACTTCGGCGTCGAACCCTGCGGTCTTCACGACCGCACCGTCCGGAGCGAAGGAGCCGTGCAGGATCGTGATTCCCCCGGTCGGGTGGATCGGGTTGTCGAGAGTGCGAAGAACCGTGCCGTCCAGCGGCGGGATCGTCATCTCCGCGAGGTTTTCGGCAACCGTTTTGCCGGTCACCGTCAGCGCATCGCCGTGCAGCAGCCCGGCATCCAGCAGCGCCTTCATCAGCACCGGGATGCCACCACGGCGGTCGACGTCGTTCATCACGTATTGCCCGAACGGCTTCATATCTGCCACGTGCGGAACCTTGTCACCGATGCGGTTGAAGTCGTTGAGAGTCAACTCGACCTCCGCCTCGTGGGCGATCGCGAGCAGATGTAGCACGACGTTCGTCGAACCGCCGAGCGCCATCGCGACGGTGATCGCGTTCTCGAATGCCTTCTTCGTCAGGATGTCGCGAGCCGTGATCCCCAGTCGCAGCATGTTCACGACGGCCTCGCCAGAGCGATGTGCGAAATAGTCCCGACGACGGTCGGCCGATGCGGGGCTGGTCGAGCCCGGGAGGCTCATGCCTAGCGCCTCAGCGACGCTGGCCATGGTGTTGGCCGTGTACATGCCGCCGCAGGCACCCTCGCCCGGGGCGAACGCGCACTCGATCGCCTTGGCATCTTCGAGGCTCATCTTGCCGGCCTTTACTGCCCCGACCGCCTCGAACGAGTCGATGATGGTGATGTCTTTCTCGGTGCCGTCGCTGAGGCGCACCCAGCCGGGAGCGATCGAGCCGGCATAGAGGAATACGGATGCGAGGTCCAGGCGGGCGGCGGCCATCAGCATTCCGGGCAGCGATTTATCACAGCCGGCCAGTAGAACCGAGCCGTCAAGGCGCTCGGCCTGCATGACAACCTCGACGGAGTCGGCGATGACCTCACGACTGACGAGCGAGAAGTGCATCCCCTCATGGCCCATCGAGATGCCGTCGCTGACCGAGATGGTGCCGAATTGCAGAGGATATCCCCCGCCGGAGTGCACCCCCTCCTTCGCACCCTGGGCGAGACGGTCGAGGCTGAGGTTGCACGGGGTGATCTCGTTCCACGAGCTTGCGATGCCGATCTGGGGCTTCTCCCAGTCGTCATCACCCATCCCGACCGCGCGGAGCATCCCTCGTGACGTGGTGGCTTCGATCCCGTCGGTGACCGTGCGTGAGCGCGGCTTCATATCGTGCGTTTCCGGCATACGCCAAGAATACCGCGCCGTGGATACTGCACGGTTCGTCCCCTCCCGCAGCGATCCGGCGAAATGCCGCTACTCGGCGGGAGAACAGCACGCTTGGCGGGAGTCGTCCTCGACGCGGAGGGAGAACAGCACACCTGGCGGGAGTCGCTTCTCCCGCCACACGCGCATAACTCCCGCCAAGCGAGGCGAAAGTGATGGCAATGACTTCGGTCCGGTTGCGCCGAGGGAGAAGATAGAGCCATGGACTCTCTCGAGAAGCACACCGACTACGGCTCAGTAGCATTGGATGAGGGCGACCTCGCCGCCAATCCCCTCGACCAGTTCGCCGTCTGGCTCGACGATGCCGAGCGCGCCGGCATCTACGAACCCAACGCGATGGTGGTCGGAACCGTCGACTCCGAGTCACGCCCCTCCAGCAGGACCGTTCTGCTGAAGGGCCTCGACAGCGTCGGTTTCGAGTTCGTCACCAATTACCGGTCCCTCAAGGGGATGCAGCTGGCCGAAAATCCGGGCGTATCGCTGCTGTTTCCGTGGTACCCGTTGAACAGGCAGGTCATCGTGCTCGGGACGGCTCGATTCGCGACAGCAGAATCGAGTGACGCATACTTCGCATCGCGCCCGCGGGAATCGCAGCTGGCATCAATGGCCAGCGAGCAGTCACAACCCGTTGGCTCGCGCGCAATGGTGGAGCAGCGGGTCGCCGAACTCACTAAGGAGTTCGAAGGGGTCGCTACAGTGCCGAGGCCATCATGGTGGGGAGGGGTTCGGGTCGTGCCCCGCTCGATCGAATTCTGGCAGGGGCGCACCTCCCGGCTGCACGACAGGCTTCGCTACACCGCAACCGCGGAAGGAACCTGGACGATCGAGCGGCTCCAGCCCTAACCCGAACTCCGGGTCGGCCCACCGTCGCCCAGCTTCGGACTCTGGGCTTGGCGCGGCCGTCCGCCGGTTCCCGGCCGTCCGAAATGACGGAGGTCGAAGCATCCGGTTGCCGTCATCGTGCGGGAGTGGATGTCGTCATCGGCAGGATCTCCGTCACGCCGGACGGGACCGGGCCACCGGGCTACGCCGGACGGGACCCGGCCACCGGGCTACTCCGGACGGGACCGGGCCACGCCGGACGGCGCGAGTAGGCCGGACGGCGCGAACGGGCCGACTACTGCTCGTGCACGTCGCCGTCGCGCAGGTCGGCCAGCAGCGCAAGCGTGCGGGCAACCTGCTCGGGGCCTGGCACCCTGAAGTTGGCCAGGGTTGGCCCCTCGCCGCTTTTAAGCCCGAGATCGTCGGCACTGAGCGCGGCGAAGGCGTCTTCGTCCGTCACATCATCACCCGCGTAAAAGACGGCATCGGCGCCGGTGTACTGGCGAAGATGCTCGACCGCTTCGCCCTTGGTGGTCGAACGCACCGAGAACTCGAGGACATTCTTGCCCTCGCGCACGGTCACTCCCGTGAGCTCGGCCGCCACTTCCGACCGTGCGACCAGGTGCGCAACTCGACTGTGCAACTCGGTTGCTAACCGGGTGTGTAGGGCGAAGCCGGCCGGCTTCGACTCGAGCCAGACCTGATCCATGGAGTCCGCAACCTCCCCGAGCACGAGGTTGAGCACATCGACCCTTGCCTGCTCCACGTCGTTCAGTCCGGCGTGGTCATCGGCAGAGTCGAGCCGAATTTCGATTCCGTGAGACCCGACGAGCAGGGCGGTATCCGGCAGATCCGCGACTTTCTCGAGGCTGCCCAGCGCACGACCAGACACGAGGGCTACTCGAGTGTTCGGCATCGCGAGCAGTCGAAGCACCGCCGCCCTGGCCTCGGGAAGCGCTCGAGCTTTCTCCGGGTCATCCACCTCGGGCGCCAGAGTGCCATCAAAGTCGAGCGCGATGAGAAGCCTCTTCGTGCGGGCAAGCTCGCGAAGAGCACCAATGAGCGGCTCGGGCAGCTTCGACCAGGGCGGGGCCGTATCGACATCGACCACTAGTCCGACCACCGACGATCGACCGTCCACTCCAGTTCGTCAGGCAACTGCACCGGCGAGATGCGGTCGTACCGGCTGGCCCGCGCCTGCTCGAGGGTGTGCAGGAAGTTGCTGGACCAGCGGGAGACATCGTTCTCGAGCACGCGCTTTCGAAGCGACCGCATGCGAGTCGCGCGCTCTTTGGCTGGCATGGCGATGGCCTGCAGGATGGCGTCTTTCACACCGTCGATGTCGTGCGGATTGATCAATAGCGCCTTCTTCAGCTCGTCGGATGCGCCAGTGAACTCGCTCAGCACAAGCACGCCGTCGTCGTCGAAGCGGCTCGCGACGTACTCTTTGGCGACCAGGTTCATACCGTCGCGCAGCGCCGTCACCAGCAGCACATCAGCGGCAAGATACAGCGCAACCATCTCGTCGCGAGGGTAGCCGTGGTGATGATAGCTAATCGCCGTGTGGCTCATGGTCGCAAAGTCGCCGTTAATACGCCCGACGGTGAGCTCGATTTCGTCCCGAAGCTGCATGTAGGCGGCTACCCGCTCACGGCTGGGGCTCGCGACCTGCACGAGCGTCACATCCTCCACGTTGACGCGCCCCTCCGCCAACAGTTCGCCAAAGGCCTTCAGCCTGTGCCCAATGCCCTTCGTGTAGTCGAGCCTGTCGACGCCAAGCATGACCGTGCGCGGGTTGCCCAGCCCCTCGCGGATCTCCCTCGCCCGTTCTTGGATGCGAGGCTCACGTGCCAGTTCTTCGAAGCTCTTCGCGTCGATCGAGATGGGGAAGGCCCTGGCGACCACCCGACGGGTCGGCTGCCCCGCCGACGAGACTTCGATCGCAGGATTCCGGGTAGGAAAGCTGGTGAGCCTCCGAACGGCGCGCAGAAAGTTGCCGGCATCAGCCACGCGCTGGAAGCCGATCACGTCGGCGCCCAGCAGACCCTCGATGATCTGAAGTCGCCAGGGCAGTTGCGAGAAAATTCCATAGGGCGGAAAAGGGATGTGATTGAAGAAACCGATTGTCAGGTCGGGTCGTGACTCCCGCAGCATTCGCGGCACCAGTTGCAGTTGATAATCCTGAACCCAGACAACCGCACCCTGCGCACTCGCCGCCGCAGCGGCATCCGCGAACCGCTGGTTGACGCGCACGTAACTTTCCCACCACTCCCGGTGGTACGCCGGCGGCGCAATTACATCGTGATAGAGCGGCCACAGCGTGTCGTTGCTGAACCCCTCGTAGAACTCCTCGATATCGGCGGCACTCAAATCCACGGGGACGATATGGATGCCGTCATTCTCGAACGGGTCGATCGTCAGATCCGGCTGGCCACCCCAGCCCACCCAGGCGCCGTCCGCTTCGCGCATGACGGGCTCGAGTGCCGTGACCAGGCCGCCGGGAGATCGGGTCCAACTGGCGACACCATCAGAATCCGTCACCCGATCGACGGGCAGGCGATTGGAGACGACAACGAAATCGAATTCCGCCTTCGTGGAGTGCGGCGCGTCAGACATGTGGTTCTACGTTACCAGCGGGGCGAACCGGCCAGCCCCGCGCTCTAGTATGGCGAGATGCCCATCGTCGACACCGCGATCTACCGCGATGGCATGCGCGATGCGCATCCCGTCACTCTCGATCTCACTTTCGAGAACCTGCGTGATCACGGCGGTTTTGCCTGGATCGGCATGTATCGGCCAACCGAAGATGAACTGCGGGCCGTGGCCGATGAATTCAGCCTTCATCCCCTCTCCGTCGAGGATGCCCTCAAGGGCCACCAGCGCCCCAAACTTGAACGCTTCGGCGACACCCTCTTCGTCGTGCTCAGACCTGCACGCTACCTGGATGCACCGGAGGAGGTCGAGTTCGGCGAGGTGCACATGTTCATCGGACCCAACTTCGCCATTACGATCCGGCACGCAGAATCACCCGATCTCGGGCGAGTTCGTAAGCGACTCGAGCACGCACCCGACTTGCTGAAGCTTGGCCCACAGTCCGTGCTCTACGCGGTGCTCGACGAGGTCGTCGACCAATACCAGCCGGTGATCCGTGGTCTTGAGAACGATATCGACGAGATCGAAAATCAGCTCTTCGATCGCGACCCGTCGGTGCTTCGTCGCATCTACGAGCTGGCTGGAGAGACCATGGCGTTCCAGCGTGCAACCCACCCCCTGATAGATATGTTGAGATCGCTCGAGAACGGCTTCGCCAAGTACAACGTTGACATCGAGCTGCAGCGCAATCTCAGGGACGTACTCGACCACACCCTGAAGACGGTCGAGCGCGCCGACTCCTTCCGGGTGGTGCTTCAAAACGCGCTCACGGTGCAGTCGACGCTGGTCATGCAGGGCCAGAACGATGAGATGCGCAGCCTCTCGCAGGCGGCGATCACCCAGGGTGACCAGGTGAAGAAGATTTCTGGATGGGCAGCCATCCTGTTCGCGCCCAGCCTGATCGCCGCCGTCTACGGGATGAACTTCAGGTTCATGCCAGAGCTGCACTGGACCTTCGGCTATCCGCTGGCATTGCTGGTCATGCTGGGCTCCGGCGTCACCCTGTACTTCGTGTTCAAAAGGCGCGACTGGTTATAGCGGCGTGTCGCGTCGCGTCGGTGCGGTGAACGTCCCTCACACTGGGCACATGTCGGAGCGACACACCGCAGCCACCGAAGTCGAACAGCAGGTCGTCTTCGACCTTTTGCGCGGGCGCCTGGTCGAGATGTTCGGCCCCGGCGGAAGCTTTCGCATTACGATGGGCCGCCCGGCCGCCGACGACGCGTTCTTCGTCGCGACTGTGGCTGACACCATCGCCCACGAGGTCGCTGCGGCGTTCAACCCCGTTCGCGCTACCGAGGGTCGACGCGTTGCCGCAACCACGCCGATGGCCGAGCACGAGAGGCTCTGGAAGCACATCGAGGGCGAGCTCGGTATCTCGACCACGGGCACGGCAACTCTTGCTGCCGATGTCGATCGCGAGGTTGCCATGGTGCACCGCACCCTCCTGCACCACGCCGCCTAAGCCGGGTTCCGCAGGGCACCACCGCCACTTAGGCTGGGCTGATGCTCACTGTGGTCATTCCCTGGCGCGAACAACCGACGCGCACTACCGCACTCGACGCCGTTCGCGACTGGTACCGTCGCGAGGTCGGCGACGTCGAGTTCATGCTGGTGGATTCGCAGGATGACATCTTCAACCTCTCACAGGCCCGCAACAGCGGAGTGGCCTCCGTCGCACATGTTGATGAGGTCGTCGTCATCAACGACGCTGACACCATTCCACAGCGAGACTCCCTCCTGCGCGCGATCGAGGGTGCGGCCGGCTCCAGGCTGGTACACCTGCCCTACACCGAGTACCACTGGCTCGGGGCATCCGGAACTGCCCAATTCACCGCGGGTGCCACTCTCGACGACTGCGAATTCGAACTCGTGCGCGGCGCGTGTTCGGGCGTCTACGTCACCACCCCACGCACCTGGGCGAGCCACGGCGCACAGGATGAACGCTTTCGCGGCTGGGGCTTCGAGGATGCGGCGTGGTACCTCGCCCACTCCACGCTGCTCGGCGAACCGCCCCGCCGCGCGACGGGACGGGTGTTCGCCCTGCATCACGCGGCCCAGCTCCGCGAAGGCGATCAGTATGACGCGAACGCCGCTCTCATGCAGAGGTATACGGCAGCGGCGGGCGACCCGATCGGGATGCGCCTGCTTGTGGATGAAGCGACCCGCGCGCGTCAGCTCGTTGCCGAGCCGGCGAGCGCGGCAAACGCCCGAGCGCTGCCCGGCGACTGACCGAGGCTCGAGGACAGGTCGTTCAGCCTTTCTCGGGGCAGTGTAAGCACGGCGCGGATGGCGACTGTGACCTCGGCCACCGTCGCCCTGTTGGGGTCGAGCGCCACTCCGAAACCTTCGCGCTCGATGGCTTCGGCCCCCGCGAACTGGTCGGTCGAGAACGGCAGCACCACCAACGGAACCCCGAACGTCACGGCCTCGGTCACGCTGTTGTTACCACCGTGGGTGACGGCGGCGGCAGCGTTACCCAGCAGCCGAACCTGCGGAAGGAACTCGCGCACGAGCCAACCGCCCGGCAGATCGCCGAGACTGGCTCGATCGGCCGACCCGAGCGCGATAGCGGCCCTCAGCCCGAGCGACTCCAGCGCCCGCACTACGGTTGCTGTGACATCCGATCGCACCGAAAGAAAGCTGCCGAAACTCACGTAAACAAACGGCTCATCGCTGGAGGCCAGCCACTGCTCGACCTCGGCATCTGGCGCTTCGACGCGAACCGACGACCCCAGAAAAACGTGGGGAGGCAGGGCAGCGCGGCGTGCCGAGTCCGAGAGCTCTTCGGGGTAGTTAAGCAGCAACAGGTCACCGTGCTCGGCGAAGGCGCTGGGCGAGGGTAGCGCCGCCGGATTCAGCTCCAGCAGAGCAGCATTCCACTGCGCGGTGAAGGCACCGCTCACGCGCTCGCAGAGGTGCCGCAGGTCAGCAAGCTCGGCAGCATCCGGGTCGAACGCGGTCGGCCACGCGGGAGGGAATCCGTACACCTCTCCGGCCAATGGCAGGGCCGAGGGATGCCCCACCAGCACATCAGCGTAGGAGATGCCCGCGGCATCCAGTGCCAGCCTCGAACTGAAGGCGAGGTGATCGACAATGATCACGCTGGGATCAACGGACGCCACCACCGCCCGCACCTCATGACTGACCCGAACGGGCTCCCACATGAAGTCGCTCAGTCTGGCCTCTGCCTGGTACGCGAGGGTCTCGACCATACCGCGGCGGGTGGCCTCGAAGAAGCCCCGCAACGCGTCGTCCTCACCCTTCGGCTGGTTTTCTGCCCTGATCACGCCGGGGTTCGAGCCTTTGCCGAGCTGAAGCTGCACGCGTTCGAACCCGAATGACTCCACGATCGGGGCAACCGCCGGCCCTGAGGCCACCACAACTCGCTCCCCCGCGTCTCGCCAGGCCGTGCCCAGTGTGCACAGCGGAAGGAGGTGCGAGGCGTAGTCGGGGCAGATGATCAGCAGGGTCACGGGGTAGGGACCACCCAGTCACGCAATGCCGCCTGCGCCTGGGTGACGTCGCTGTAGACCTGGGTCAACGCACTGGCCATCGCCTGGATTGTGAAACTCTCCTGCACGGTGGCGCGCGACAGTGCCGCGCGATCATCGTCGGTCTCGGCCGCCGCGGTCTCGAGCGCGAGTCCCATAGCTTCACGCAGCAGCGCCACATCCCAGGTCGGTGCGAGCACCCCCGTCACGTTCTGGCGGACGTAGGTGGCCGGGCCACCGCCGTCGGGAGCCACCACGAAGAGTCCCGATGCCATCGCCTCCAGCAGAGCGATTCCAAACTCCTCCTTCAGACTGCCGCAGACGTACACCCCTCGTGGCGCCACCAACCCCGGCACGCCGAACCGTGCCGCGGCCACCCAGCGTGCCGCAATGTCGTTGGGCTGGTGGCCGGCGAGCAGCAGACCGCGATCCGCGCGACGCGGTGCCGGGATGACCGCATCCATCGCCGCTAATTGCTCACGCTCATCGGCCGATGGGCACGCCAGGTCGCCGCCGATGAGAAGGAGATTGGCGCGATCCGCTAGCGAGCCACCTGCCCAGGCCTCCACGATCGTGGCCATGCCCTTGACTCGGTGGAAACGACCCACGCTCACCAGCAAGGGGAGACCGCGGCGGGACTGCGGCAGGGTCTCCAGCAGTGTGTTCAGCTGCGCCAGGGATCGGCTTGCGGGCAGCCCCGCCGCGAGATCCGCGGCCTCGGCCACGGCGCGATCGATCACCTGCATGTCGATTCCCTCCGGCACGATCGAATGCCGTTCGGGATGCGCGTTGAGATCGATCCCTACCAGTTCGCGCATGTCACGTTCGAGGTTCGGACGCGGAAACAGCACCGTATGGTCGGCGTTTGCTGCGAGCCGCTGCACGAGGCGAACCCGAAACCAGAAATGCTCATGCTCATCGATGTCGCCGAAGTTCTCCTGCGAAAGCTGGCCCGACTTATCTAATGAATCGATGACCGCATGCGGGTCGGGCGCAACCGTGAACACCACCGGGATGTCGAGTTCGCGTGCCACGTCCGCCGCGGCGAGACTGCCGACATCGGCCGTCCGAAGGTGCAGCACGTCCACGCCGCCCGCGGCACGCAACAGGCGACGGACACCACGGCGAACCGCCACACGCAGCGGCCAGGCGCTCGCCGACTGGATCGGCTCGCTCAGGGTCGGAACGCGACCGTACACGTGGCCGGGGACGGCGGTCGCGACCTCGGAGACGCTCGCCACCGCGTCCGCGGCAGTTCCCCGTGACACGGTGATGACGCGCTCGACCCGCGCCGACGCATCCGGGAACGCAATGAGGGCGTCACCCAGTCGCACCAGCAGCGTCGCAATGCCTCCGTTGTCGCCGCTGCCGACATGGGTAAGATCCGCATCGATATCGGCGTGCAGGAAGAGTTGGGCAACGGTAAGGCCGGCTGGATGCCCGACGGAATCCTCCGCGAACACATCGACGAGCGACAGCCGGGCGACATCGGCCAGGTAGCTGTCGTCCGCCGCCGCACGCTCCAGGTAGGTGATGATGCGAGCATCGGCGCCGCGCTGCCCGAGAGCAGACACCGCCGCGACGCGCACAACCTCGTGCTCGCCGGCATCGCCCGCAATGCGCAACAGCGGCGCAATCGAAATCCCGCTGCGGACCAGCCCTAGTGTCTCGACGAGTCGGTAGCGGGCATCTTTATCCCGGATGCCGAGAAGTGCGCCTTCGACCCCGATAGCAATGTGCTCGGCGGTGGCCGCTGACCATTGCTCGAGCGTGCGTTGGGCCACCATTCCGCCAAATCCACCCTCGATCACGAGTCCGATGAGACGGCTCACGGCATCGAAGCGGGGCAGTCGCGAGCCCAGCGCCCACGCAGCGTGCTCGCGAAGAAATCCGCGCTCGCTCGACAGCAGCTTCGAGATGGCGATATCTGCGTCCTCGTCATAGATTCCCGCGAGGGCATGCGTCGCCGCAATCGCCACCAGCTGGTTGTCACCGGCGATAGCGGACTTCAGCACACGGATGGTGCGCACCCCGCCCTCGCGACTCGCCTCGAACGCGAGATCGTCGGCGAGCCGAATCGCATCCACCAGCCGGGGGGCCTGCCGAACAGCATCGAGAGCGGTAAGAATACCCACGTCGCCACGCTCCTTTACTCACGTCAGCCGTCAACTGAAACACTCAATCTTCCTCGATAATAGGCGTCCTTGGTGATGCAGGATGATGAGCTAACGTGAACGCGACCAGAGGGAGTATCGGTGTCACAGCAAATCGTCGTCATTGGTGACATCGGCGTCATGAACAACATGATCCACATCGGTGACGAGGCGATGTTCGAAGCGCTCGTGGATGCGATGCGACAGCGCGGAATCCACGGGATCACGGGCATCTCCTCCGCACCCATTGAGAGTTCCGCGCGGTATGGAATTTCGGCCGTGAGCACCGTCGGGTGGCCGCGGGAGCGGGCGGACCGGGT
>NZ_JANLVV010000289.1:0-4298 GCF_031364185.1 Salinibacterium sp.
ATCAACAATGATGCCAACTCTCCTGACTACCTGACGGCGAGCCTCGGTGGGGTGTACGACAACGCGGATGCGCGGTCGTACCCCCTCTCCTCCTACTCGTACATGATCATTCCGACCGCCGTCGAAGGCAATTTCACGGAGAACAAGGGGCTGACTCTGGCGGATTTTGCCTCGTATTTCCTCTGTGAGGGGCAGCAGCAAGCAGAGGTGCTCGGCTATTCGCCGCTACCTGTCAACCTGGCATCAGCGGGCCTGGAGCAGGTTCAGAAGATCCCGGGCGGCAACCCCCAGAACAAGACCATCGCAAGCTGCAACAATCCGACCTTTTCTCCGGATGGCTCGAACAAGTTGGCCGCAACGGCACCTCAACCGCAGGCCTGCGACAAAAAGGGTGGCGACCAGTGCCTGACCGGAACGGGTGGTGCGGCTGATACGCCGACAGCCTCAAGCGGTGGAGCTGCTGCTGCTGCGGCGGCCGGAACGACGGGGACGAAACCCGGCTCGACGAGCGCCGCCGGAGGAACCGCAGGGACCAGTTCCCCAGCTAACCCGAACGGGGAGGCGGCAGGACTCGTGGCTGGGGGCATTCCGGTAGTCGCCGGTTCCCCCATAGACCTACCCGGAAAAGACCTTCCCGTCGGAACGCTCATGTTAATGGTGATGGCCGTAATCGTTGCGCTCGCCGTTGTGCTCCTCCCTCCGGTCTACTCCCGCCGTCGGGTCGCAGCGATGGCTGGCACGCCTCGCGGACCGACTCGGCGGCAGGCCGCCCGACTCGCACGTCGGCGCACTCGAGCACCGAGGATTAAGCCAATAATTCCCAATGTTCATCTACGCGTTCCTTTTAGAAAAGGCGGTAGTGCTGTACCTCCTATGGGTGGCTCGTAGCGTGATGGTCGTGATGAGAACCCGGCCTGGCGCGGCGCGACTCCGCGGTCGGAAGACAGCGGTAAGTCTGTTTGCTGCCTTGATCGGGCTGGCGCTCATCGCGAGCAGCGCGGTCGCGCAGCCGGGCCAGTCCGCTAGTGCCGCCCCGGCGGCTACCGCCAATGATTCCGCTCTAACTGTCAAGTGGACGGGTGACGACTCTTCGGCACAGGCCTTCCAGCCCGAGCGCAAGACCACCAGCCCGCATTACAACGACTTTAAGAACTTGGCGATTTCTGTGTCGCAGACGTCGGGAATCATCGACCAGGCGATCCGCGTCAGGGTCACCGGCTTCGCTGGCACGAAGTCCGAAATCCTCGGCGTGACTAACGCGCAAAACTTCCTCCAGGCGATGCAGTGCTGGGGCCCGGACCCGAAAGCCCTCGATTTCTATAAGACCTGCCAGTGGGGGGGACGCAACAGCTCCGGAACCCAAACCGGCAACGACGTTTACCGGGACAACCTGCTGCGCGTGGCGCCCAAATACAACGGAGCCACCAGCAACTCCACAGTAGACAACCCCTTTGTCACCGCGGGCGGTACTTCTATTCCCGGCAAGGAAATCGTCGTCAAAGGGGCAAATCAGTACCCGATTCTCAACTATTTCTCGCCGTCAACGACCAACGAGGTATCAAGCGCACGTGTTGGGGGCGATAGGGCCGGATTCTTCGACTTCGAGACCCAGAGCTCGGATCAGGCGCCGCAGCTAGGCTGCGGAACTGCGCAGCGCCTTCGATGCTGGCTCGTTGTAGTTCCTCGAGGTAGCCACTTCGGCGGCGACGGCCTCGAATGCAGCGACTACGTCGATCCGAAGACCTACGAGCCCCTCACCTATGGTCGGCCGAATTCTACCCAGGGAGGAAGTCCGGTTAATCCGAAGTGTGACTATTTCGACAACCGCGTCGTGATTCCGCTCGACTTTACGCCGACCGGGGTTACCTGTCCCGTCGGAAGCGCCGAGTTCAGACTCTCCGGATCTCAGCTGATGGTGAGCGCGATGAGTTCCTGGCAGCCGTCGCTGTGCCAAAACATCAAGAGCACCTTCAGCTTCGCAGCCAATCCGGATTCCATCGCTCGCTCCACACTCATCGAAAGTTCGCAGGGCTCACCCCAGGTGACCTTCTCGTCGTATCCGGTCAGTGCTGGTGAGTTACAGACGGAACCTGAACGAAACCAGCTCGCGGCGGCAAAATTGGCCTACGCCCCGGTCGCGATTTCCAGTGTGGTTATTGCCTTCAATGCGGAATTCCCGAATGGGCGCCAAGAAAACCTTGTCGTAACGCCGCGAATGATGGCAAAGCTGCTCACCCAGTCATACCCGTTCACAGTGCCCAGCACGACCGGTGACACCGGTAAGACGTCAGAACATCTCTCCGCCAAAGCACGCACCTACAGCTACTGGAACAGCGACCCGGACTTCCGCCGAGCGAACCCAGACAACTGGGAGTCCTTTAACCAGCAAAACCCATCCATTGTCCTTCCGGGCCCATCGGGCGCGGATGCTATTCGACAGGTATGGCGGTGGATCGTCGCTGATAGGGACGCGGTCGCGTTTCTCGACGGGAGTGCTGATCCCGATGGAATGACGGTCAACCCTTACTACCTCCCCAAGAGTGACAAAAACCTGATCCCCTGGTACTTCGACGACAACAAGAATTTTGTCGAGCCTCCCGTTCAGCGAGCGGTCGGACTCACGAACCTCGACGGCTCACCACAAAAGCTCAGCACGCTCGTGCTCGACATGTTTCCAAAGGACGATGAGAGCCTGCTGCCTTTCCGTCTGGTTCTGGAGAAAAGCAGGTTCGACACGATCCAGTTCTCGCCGTATGCAGTCGACTTCCTCGCGGCCGCACGCCAAACCTTCCGGGGTGACCCGAACTCGCGCACCTACTGGGATCCAACCAAGGCAACTGCCGCAAACGAGTTCGGTGCGTGGGTGAGCTCGGGGGTGCAGGCTCCGGGAGCGAAGTTCATGATCACCGTGATCGATTCCACCTCGGCCGCCCGCTATGGCATGAGTACTGCATCGATCACCCCGCCGAACAGCACGAAGGCCGTGAAGAGCACGAACGAGACAATGTCATCCGCTCTGGTCGCGCTGAAGCCGACGAGTCTTGAAGCGGTCAAACAGGTCGACCCAGCTGCGGTCTCGGCCGACGGGTACCCGATGACGATTGTTACGTACGCAGCGGTGAATCTCAGCAAGACGACGGCATCATCTCGGCCGATCATTTCGCAGCTGCTTCAGCAGGTGACAACCACCGGTCAAACTTCGGGGTCGGCGATTGGTCAATTGCCAGCGGGCTACCTTCCCCTCACCGACAGCTTGAAGGCGCAGGCGGCGGCAGCCTCAGCCACAGTCTCCGCTTTCGTGCCCGAAACAAAGACCACTTCGTCTCCACCGAAAAGTCAGGTGCCTACCGGTGGCGGAGCCTACTCAGCCGAGGACTCTTTAGGTCTCGAAGACGCCGCGGCGTCGGGAATCGGCGCCGATCCAACGATCACGCCCGATGCGGATCCAGCCAGCACCGCAACGAAGACTCCAATGTCCAGCTCGGGACCAATAGAGAGTTCGGGACTTGTGATTGCCCTCGCAATCGGCCTACTGGGCGTCTTCTTCGCACCTGTTCTCTTCCGAAGAAGGTTTCTCTGACCGCACATAGTTTCTTTCGAGCACCCGCTCCGACTCGAAAGAGAAAACCCCTCACTGAACCGCAAAGACCGGTGAGGGGCTGGTCCACTTGGACTGAACCACTGGGGCACATTACCAAATAGAGGTAGGAAAAAATGCAAAAGAACACCAGACTGCGCCTCGGCGTAGTTGCCGCTCTTGCGGCGACGGCGCTTGCCGTCAGCGTTGCATCACCCGCCAGTGCTGACCCAAGCGGACCCAAGGGCATCAACGGAACCGGCTCAGACACGACCCAGGATGTTGTCAGTGGGGTCTCCAGCGTCGTTTCGAACATCGGTTCCTACGATGCGACGGGCTCGGCGAGCATCACAGCAAATGGCGTCACCTTCAGCCGACCCGTCGGATCAACCGCGGGCGTTCGCGCCCTCAGCTCTTCGGTACGCGGTGTCGCGTATGCAGGAACCGTTCTGCCGGTCGGTACGCTCCAGTTCGCTCGCGCCTCCGCCCTTCGCAGCGAAGGTGGCACCGAGCTGACATACATTCCGTTCGCGAAGGATGCCGTCACGGTCGCATCGAGTGCTTCGAGCGACTTCCCGAAAGAAGTTTCCCTCGGGGCAGCTGGCCAGGCCACCAACCTGTTCACCCTGCGCAACATCTACCTGGGCACCGTGACCTCCTTCACCGACGCCAACTTGAATTCGGTCACGATTCGCCCACTGCTTCCCCAGCAGAACTCGGG
>NZ_JANLVV010000022.1:0-7878 GCF_031364185.1 Salinibacterium sp.
GCCACTCGCACGTCCCGGCGTCGTGCGCCCGCCGCTCGCGCGCATCCTGTCGGGAGCGGTGTGGGCATCGGGAGACAGATCTGTCGAGCTGATCCTGGCCAACTCCGACCCGGCCGACCCGGGAATCCTGTGGGGCATCAGGCGAACCAGACGAAGCCTTCGCCAACTTCTGGATCGCGTTGAAACTCGGCGGTGAACTCGCTCCCGACGAGACTGGTGACCTCATCCTGCGCGGCTTCGCGTTCGCCGCCTACCGGCAGTACCGCGACACCGGGGCGTGGACAACGCCACCCGTCGAGCAACTCTGCGACGTGATCGGGGCGATCGGTGGCCCGGTTCGGGTCATCACCGTGGACGCCGGGCTCGAGGCATCCATTCAGGCAACCTGCCCAGAAGTGGATGCCCGGGTGGAGGTCGCGCGCGTCTAGCTGCCGCGCCGCTGCTCTAGCCAACGCTGCGCCCGTGCGCACTGCGAGGTCCGTCGTTTCGGACGTCGGAGAGGTGTGCGTCGCGAATGACGACGAGTTCGGCAGCGAACGGGCCCAGCCGCCTGACCTCCCGAACCTGCTCGAGGGCAGCCGCGGCATCCAACTCGCGAGGATGCTCGCCGCGGAGCCGACCACGCGGCCGCCTCGTACGGCGAGCATCTCGAGAGAGGGATGTTCCATAAACAGACATATCAGCCCCATTCGTCAGCGCTGCACGGGCGAAGGCCTCACCTCCACATCCGGCCGAATGGCGAAGTGTTCACAGATTGCGAGCATTGACTGCGGCGCCATCCTCCTCGCGCCAGGCTGGTGACATCCCGAGCCACACTATCGACAACCGTATATATGAAACATAACATTATGTATATGAAAACTGTCATCGACCTGGACGACGAAGCGCTTGCCGCCGCGGCACGGGAGCTCGGAACATCCACAAAAAAAGACACTGTCAACGCGGCGTTGAATTTCGTCGCGACCCGGCGCGATCGTGCTGTGGCCGTTCTTGATGCAGCCCACGGTTTCGGCGTGGGGCCCGATATCGGCGACATCGACGTGATGAGCGCAGCGCGTCGATGACATTCGAGGCGATCGGCGGGCATCTTTACCTTGTCGACACGTCAGCGTTCTCCAGAGCCAGCTCGATGCCGGTGGCGGAGATTCTTACGGCACTCATCGCGGATGGGCTCGCCGCCACCTGCATTACCGTCGACCTTGAGGCCGGATACTCCGGGCGATCGGCCGACGATGTGCGCGCCATCATGCACACCCGCGGCAGCCTCTACGTGAACCTTCCCGTGACCGAGCAAATCGCTGAACGCGCGCGCCAAACCCAGCTCAGGATGGCGGCTCGAGGTCAGCATCGAGCCGCTGGCATCGTTGACCTTCTCACTGCAGCCATCGCCGAACACCACGGAGCGGTGGTGCTGCACTACGACGCCGACTTCGAACACATCGCCGCGGTGACCGGCCAACCCCAGCTGTGGATCGCGCCGCGCGGCAGCCTTGACTAGCGCGTTGCCGACGCTCTGCCGCGTCGAGCGCGCCCGTTCGGTGCGACGGCGCCTGTGCGCACGGGCGCGCTCGTGCCGAGAGGGCGCGCTCGAGGGTCCCAGCGCGGATGGCGGGTTACCGCAGCGCCAGCGTGAACGGCAGCACGCCGCCGGCCCCGGCGCGCAACAGCAGGCGCGACGCAACGGTCAGGCTCCAGCGGCTGTCGCTGAGGTCATCCACGAGCAGGATCGGCCCACCCGGCACGGCGAATGGCACCGCGAACGCGTCGAAGACCTGCGCCAGGCGGAACGCGCTATTGCCGCCCGGACCACCCTGCGGGGGAGCGGCGTATTCCAGCGACCCGAGGTACGTCAGACGGCCGGCGGCCGCCAGGCCCTGAGCCACCGAATCGATGAGCTGCGGATGGCTGCGCGACGGCATCGCCACGACGCCGACCGGGCGCTCGGCCCAGCCCCAGTCTGCGAGCACCCTGACGCACGCGGCCAGCATCGCGGGGGCGGCGGGCGCATCCACGGTTCCGGGCGCAAAGAGGGTTCTGAGTGACCCGCCCCAACCGAGGTCGGTCAGGCGGGCGAGGGCTCGGCCCTTCCGCATCCGCTCGGCCGGCGGGATGTTGCCCCGGGCGACAGATGATCCGGTCGGCCACTGCGCGCGCGGGTCGATCGGCACCCCGACGCGGTCGAGCGACGAGGTGGCCTGCGCCGTGGCATCCTGCGCCAGATCGCTTGAGAACCATGGGCCGGCGCAGTTGTCGCAGCGTCCGCACGGCGTCGCGGTGTCATCGTCGAGGGAACGCTGCAGAAAGGCCATGCGGCACCCGGATGCCCCGGCCGGCAGCGCCTCGTAGTCGAGCATGTGCTGCTGCTCGGCTTGACGCTCCGCGGCAATGTGCTCGTAGCGGTCGCGGTCGTACACCCACGCCCGCCCGGTAGACACCCAGCCGCCCCGCACCTTCTGGACCGCCCCGTCGACATCGAGCACCTTCAGCAGCAGTTCCAGCGGCGTGCGTCTGATGTTGACGCGCGCCTCCAGCGCCGGGGTGCTGAGCGGCTGGTCGCTGAGCTGGGCGAGCACGGCCTCGGCCCTCTCCTGGCTGGGCATGGATGCCGTAGCAAAGTAGTGCCAAATCGCCTCGTCTTCCGGGCCGGGCAGAAGCAGAACGTCAGCGTTCTCTGTCGCACGGCCGGCACGGCCCACCTGCTGGTAGTACGCGACCGGAGAGGATGGAGCGCCCAAATGCAGCACAAACCCGAGGTCGGGCTTGTCGAAACCCATGCCCAAGGCGGATGTTGCCACCAGCGCCTTGATCTCATTGCGCTTGAGTGCGTCCTCGGCCTGCTCGCGCTCGGCGGTGTCGGTCTGGCCGGTGTACGCGCGCACGTCGTGGCCGGCGTCGCGCAGCAGTCGGGCCGTATCTTCGGCGGCGCTCACGGTCAGCGTGTAGATGATGCCGCTGCCCGGCAGCTCGTCCAGGTGGGTCAGCAGCCAGGCGAGTCGCGCGGCGGCATCGGGCAGGCGCAGCACCCCGAGGCGCAGCGAGCGGCGGGCCAGCGGTCCGCGGATGGTGATGGCGCCGCCGAGTTGCGCCGCCACATCGCCCACCACACGCGAGTTGGCGGTCGCGGTCGTCGCCAGCACGGGCACCCCGGCGGGCAGTTCGGCGATCAGTTCGCGCAGGCGGCGGTAGTCGGGCCTGAAGTCGTGGCCCCAGTCGCTGATGCAGTGCGCCTCGTCGACCACGAGCAGCCCAGTCCGCCCCACCAGGGTGGGCAACTGCGTTTCGCGGAACGACGGATTGTTGAGACGCTCCGGGCTGACGAGCAGCACATCGACCGAGTCATCCTGCAGCCTTGACTGGATCTCGGCCCACTCATGCGGATTCGTCGAGTTGATGGCCACCGCGCGTACACCCGCTCTGGATGCCGCGGCGATCTGGTCGCGCATCAGGGCCAGCAGCGGCGACACGAGGATCGTCGGGCCGGCGCCGCGCTCACGCAGCAGCAGGGTCGCGACGAAGTAGACCGCCGACTTTCCCCATCCGGTGCGCTGCACGACGAGCGCTCGACTGGCGTCGTCGACCAGCGCGCTGATCGCCTCGAACTGGCCGTCGTGGAAGTCGGCATCCTCACGGCCGACCAGCGCCCGCAAAATCGTCAGGGCAGCGCTTCGGGTATCGGTCACAGGTCAAGTCTCCCGGTAACGACTGTCAGCATGCTCCCCACATGCCCGCGCCAGCGGCGATGGCAGCACTTTCGGCTGCCTCGATATCAGCCTGCAACAGCAGGTTTGGGGAGTACATTTCGACCTCGGCGGCGCCCTGCCTGAGCATCTCGAGGTTGATGTTGGTCGCGTCATCGCTATATATGAACAGCAACGACCGACCGTATTGGTCCAGCGGCTCAATATCGGGGATAACCCACACGTGAGTGCCCTCGGGGAGGAGAAGACGAAGCAGGTTCGTCGCCTCGTCGCCGTAGCACTCGAGGTTGTCGCCGATCTCGGGAGTATTGATGCCGAGCATCCGAACCTTGCGACCGTCATCGAGAAAAAGCGTGTCCCCGTCGTGCACGTACTCGATCGTCGCCTCAGTCGCCTGGCTCGGGATGCCACTGCCCACCGTCTCCGCGATCGGAGGGTCACCGGCCACGGGTGCCGTCACGGGCGCGGGATCCGCGGGCTGCGTCGTGCTCCCCGCTCCCCACCGCGAGGCAAGGTTCTGGCCCTGCTCGCTGAGCACGAAGTACGCCGCCAGCGCGACAGCAATCACGAGAAGCACCACCGCTGTGGCTCGAACACCTGGTCGTCGGGCGGTGGTAGGGCGACGATCTTCCATGAGAGGAGTGTGACACTTCTGCCCGCCGCGGGTGCCGCTCTCCCTTTACATAGGGATGTTCTCCACTTCCGCGAGTGGCCGTCTTCTCCTCCACAGGTCGCCTCAAAATGACTTATCCCAAGATGTGCTCAGAGCCATTGTCGAACCCCCATTCGAGGGTGAAACTGGATTCATGACCACCACCGGCGCCCCCTGTGCAGCCCCCGCTGTGCTCGCTAAGGCGCCAGTGCTTGCTGTGGCGCCGGTGACTGCTGTGACGCCAGTGCTTGCTGTGCCTGCTGTGCCTGCTGTGTTTGCTGCGACCCCAGCGCCAGCGCCAGCGCTTGCTGTGGCGCCGGTGCCGGCTCAGCTTGATGTGTCTGTTCTTGCCGCTGCGACACTGCCTGATTTGCGCAGTGCGGCTGGCATCTTCGCCACCACTGGCGCAACCATCGCGGCTGACATTGCCGCCGCCATCGCGGCCATAACCCGAGTGTCTGCCACCGCTGCCGATTACCGCGCGATGGATGACGCCACCCTGCTCGAACTCAACCGGCTGGCCAGCGTAGAGCGGCAACTTGTCGAATCCCATGCGCTCGTCATCGCGGGCGAGATTGCTTATCGATCCGCACCTGCTCTCGGCCACTCCGGACTCGCGCAGCGCAACGGCTACCGAACTCCTGAAGAACTGGTGCGCGTGTCGACTCGCTCGACCGCGCGCGACGCCTTTGCGGCCGTTCGCGTCGGGCTCCTGGCTCGGGATGCCCAGCTCGAGCCCGCGCCCACCCGGCCGTGGCTGGGCGCAGTCACGCGAGCGCTCACCGAAGGGTCCATGCCGATCGCGTCAGCCGACGCGATCCAGTCCGGGCTCGGCGAACCCACCGAATCGCTGCCGGATTCACTGCTGGCTGAGGCCACGGAGCAGCTCGTCATTGAGGCCGCCACGCTCGACCCCGACCGGCTCTTCCGTCGGGCGCGGCAACTGCGCGACGAACTTGACGAACTGGGCGTCGCTGACCGAGAGCAGGTACGCCGCGATCGGCGATCCCTGCGCTTCATTCGGCAGCCGGATGGGATGGGGCGGCTCACGTGGCTCCTCGACCCAGAGTCGGCTGCGGTCGCCGCCGAGCTCTACGACCGCGCGACCTCGCCACGCCGAGGGGGCCCGCGCTTCCAGGGCGAGGACGAGACCACGGCGGAGCGCATCCTCGGTGACGCGCGCACTACCGCTCAGCTCGCATCTGATGTGTTTCTAGAGCTACTTTGCCAGGGCTCCGCCGGCGACGACACCCAGTTGCTCGGCTCGGGCGCGCCCTCAGTGCGAGTACTCGTGACGGCGGCCGCGCTTCGATCAGGTATCGGCCACGGCTGGCTCGAGGGCCAGTCCGATCCGGTGTCGATGGAGACCGTGCAGCGCCTCGGGTGCGCCGGGATTGTGATGCCGCTGCTCTTCGATTCGGGCCAGCCGCTCGATGTCGGCCGCAGCGAGCGCCTTTTCACCTATCGACAGCGCATCACACTTGCGGCCCGGGATGGCGGGTGCCGCATTGCCGGGTGCGACAGGCCTCCATCGTGGACGGAAGCCCACCACGTCAAACACTGGGTTCGGGATGGCGGTGCTACAGACGTTGCTGACGGCATCCTGCTCTGCAGACACCACCACCAGATGCTTCACAACAATCACTGGGAAATTCGGCGGCGCGGGGCCCAATACTGGCTCGTACCGCCGCCGGATATTGACCCCGACCAGACACCGATATTCATGCCAGCCAAGAGCGGCGTCATGCGCGACCTTGAACGAGAACGCGCAAGTTGAGGGATTGCGGGCTCGGGAGAGTGCGGTGTCGTACGGTGCAGCAGTGCACGGCGCATCCCGATACAGCGCAGCCCGCTACGACGCAGCCCGCTACGACGCACTGCTGTAAGGTGTTCCCGGTAAAGCGCACCCCGGTAAGGCGCAGCCCCGGTGCGGTGCACCCCGGTGCGGTGCACCCCCCTGTCGTGCAACACCCTGCAGCCTCGTGGCGCCGCCCTGGCTCGGCCGGGCCGCTCCGATGCAAGGATTGACGAATGACCGAGCCCGTGAACCCGCCGCATCCGAAACTCGACGAACTGATCGCCGTGCTGGAGCAACTGCGAGCCCCCGGCGGTTGCGCCTGGGATCGCGAGCAAACCCATGAGTCCCTGGTGCAGTACCTGATCGAGGAGACGTGGGAGCTGGTCGACGCGATCGAGACCGGTGACCGCGCCGAGCTCATTGAAGAGCTCGGCGATGTGTTGTACCAGGTGGTGTTTCACTCTGACATCGCAGCGGAGGCGGGGGAGTTCACCCTTGAGGATGTCGCCGCCCACATGACGGCGAAGATGATCGGGCGGCATCCACACGTCTTCGGTGACGCGGTCGCCGAGACGGCGGACGACGTGATGGCCGTCTGGGATGACCTCAAGAAGACCGAGAAACCGCACCGCACCAGCGTGCTGGACGGCATTCCGCAGAGGATGCCCGCGCTCGCGCTCGCGGACAAACTACTCGGACGCGCCCACAAAGTCGGCCTCATCGACGCCAACCTGCCCGGGGCCGTCAACGTCACCGATGAAGACGAACTGGGTCCGCTGTTGCTCGCCATCGTGGCATCGGCGAAGGCAAACGGCCTCGACTCAGAGCGCGCACTTCGCTCAGCGCTACGAGGCCTGCAGCAGGAGATCCGAGAGTACGAGATCGAGACGGTAGCAGACGCCGGACTGATCGGCATGGCGGAGTAGCCCGGCCGCCACCACCACGACGAGTATCGGCACCAGCAGCCAGCAGCCAGCAGCCAGCAGCCAGCAGCCAGCACCACCAACCGCCTGCGCTGTGCCCGGTGTGAAGGACGGTGCGAAGGGCGGGCGAGGGACGGTGCTCGGGACGGTGCTGGAGATGGTGCCCGGGACGGTGGGTGGGATGGTGCCCCCTCCAACCCGAATGGAGAGGGCACCGGAGCGCAGAGTTCAACCACGATGAGAACATCGCGGGAACGACCGCACCCCAGAACCGGCAGGATTACCCGACCCACCGGTTCGTCGTTCGGAAAAGCAACACAGCTCTTCCGTGATCTGCGGTTGGATTTCGGACACACGTCAACGACACGACCGCTCCATGAGTGTACCCCGGGTTGAGTACACCTACGTGAAGGCCGCGCCTTCACCCGGGTTGAACCGATGTTCGCGACACGAGACGGGCCCACCGCGAGAGTGCCGATCATCCGAAGTTCGGAGCATCGGCAGAGCCAGGCAACAGAAGTGCGACAGAATCGTGGCATGGCATCATCCGTGACCCCCCCGCGCGGAATGCGCGACTTTCTTCCGGCCGAGAAAGCCCGGCGCGAGCGCGTGCTGGCGGTGATTCGCGACACCTACCGCGCACACGGCTTCGACGAAATCGAGACTCCGGTGATGGAAGACAGCGACCGCCTGCACGCGGGCCTCGGCGGCGACAACGAGAAGCTCGCCTTCGCTGTGATGAAGCGTGCCCTCACTTCTGATGACCTGAAAGCGGCCGCAGACCCCCTCGATCTTGCCGATCTTGGG
>NZ_JANLVV010000027.1:0-1153 GCF_031364185.1 Salinibacterium sp.
CATCGGCGATCTGGGCTCGGGTCCAGTCACCGACGGCGGCCAGGGTGCGGCCCCGAACGATGCCGCCGAGGAGGTGAAGAGTGATGTTGGGCCGGGATATGAGAATGCCTGCCACCGGAATTGAGTGGGTCACAACCGTCAATTCACGATCGTGAGGGAGCATCTCTGCCAGCCGGACAGTAGTAGTACCGGCATCGAGGATGATCGAGCCGCCGTCCGGAAGTTCATCCAGCGCAGCCCGGGCGATTCGCTCCTTCTGGCCCGCCGAGTGACTTTCACGGTCGGAGACCCCGGGCTCGATGCCTAGTCGCTCCACCGGAATAGCGCCCCCGTGCACCCTGCGAAGCACACCTCGACGTTCCAGGGCCGTCAGGTCTCGGCGCACCGTTTCGGGAGTGACCGCGAGATCGCGGGCGAGGCCGGCGACGTCGACGCGACCGTGGACACGGGCAGTGTCCAAAATCTGCTGGTGACGCTCCGGTGCGTACACTCGGACCTCATTGACGACGAATCGGACAAACCAAATGTGGTTATGGGCTTATATAAGTCCGTTTATGTCCGTTTGTCAATGAGCTGACGGCGTCGACTCACGATCAATCAGCATCCGCGCCGATCGTGCGTCGTTCAGTGCGCGGCAGAATCCCAGTTCGGGCCGGTACCAATCTGCACCTCCAGGGGGACCGTGAGGACGGCCGCCCCCGCCATGCGGTTGCGCACAATGGCAGTAAGGGCATCAAGCTCCCCTGCGGCTACCTCGAATACCAGTTCATCGTGCACCTGCAGCAGCATCCGTGATCCGAGCCCCTGCTCGCCGAGATCATGATCAATCCTGATCATCGCAATCTTCAGGATGTCGGCCGCGGTGCCCTGGATCGGCGAGTTGAGTGCCTGCCGCGCCGCATTTTCCCGCAACACCCTGTTCGATGACGACAGGTCGCCGAACGGGCGGCGTCGCCCGTAGAGGGTGGTCGTGTAGCCGTCTGCCCTGGCCTGTTCAACGACATTCTGAAGGTATTCGCGTACGGCGCCGAATCGCGCGAAATAGTCCGTCATGAGTTCCTTGGCTTCAGACGTCTCGATGCGCAACTGTTTGCTCAATCCAAAAGCGCTGAGGCCATAGGCAAGGCCGTACGACATTGCCTTCACCTTGGTG
>NZ_JANLVV010000037.1:0-3018 GCF_031364185.1 Salinibacterium sp.
TCTGATAATTCGCGCCTTCTGCTCGGGTGAGACTCTGGCGAAGATGGTCGCGGAGGCCGCGGAATGCTTTAGGTCGTCGTCGCTCAGAGCGTCGATGTCGTTACCCGAGAGCGTTCCGGCTGACAGGATGCCGAGGTCTGAGAGCACTTTCTCGGCGACGATCGCACTGTCGCCGGTAGCGATCTTGACGGTGATTCCGAGTTGCGCGAGTTTCGCAAGCGATGACGCTGCGTCTGCTTTGGGTGGGTCAAGAAAGACCAGAAAGCCATCGAGCGTCAGCCCCGCCTCATCCCCGGCACCGATCCCGTGCTGATCGGGAGCGAACTTATGGGCAACGGCCACGACTCGCGCACCCTTCGAGTACTCGATATCGAGAGTGCTTCGCGCCGAGCCCGGAACCCGTGAGCACTTAAGAAGCACCTCTTCCGGTGACCCCTTAGTAATGATGAAACGTCTGCCGGAGGGGTCATCCACGAGCACGCTCGTCATGCGCCGATTGTGATCGAAGGGCAACACTTCGAGCTGGTTGTATCTTTCGGGATGCATCGACGCCGAGGCGGGGGCATTCCACAGCGCCGCGTCCAGTGGATTGAGGCCGAGGGTCACCATGTGCCCCTCGGCACGCTCCGATTCGGTGGCGAGCAGCGCCAGAAGGTGGAGGTGCGAGACCGAGGTGCCGCTGTCGATCGGAATGGCAGCCGTGAACGTGATTCGGCCCTCGGTGAGGGTTCCCGTCTTATCGGTGACGAGCATGTCCATGTTGCCCAGATCTTCGATGCAGATCAGACGCTTGACCAGAACACTTTTTTTGGTCAGAGCCCGAGAGCCGGCGGCAAGACTGGCGCTCACAACGGCGGGGAGCAGCTGCGGAGTGATGCCCACCGCGATCGCCAGTGAGAACAGTAGTGAGTCGATGACGGGCCGCTGCAACAACAGGTTGGCGACGAAGATGACCGATGTCAGAGCCACAGCCACCTCGAGAAGAAGTAGGGAGAACGCGCTCAGCCCCCGTTGAAATTCCGTCTGGGGTTGCTGGGTGCCGAGGCCGGTCGCAATTCGTCCGAACTCGGTGCGCGGCCCGGTCTCGACCACTAAGCCTACCGCTGATCCGGACTGGATGACGGTGCCCATCAGCACACACGAGCTGAGATCGCCGATCGCGGCATCCGGAGCAGAGGGCACCGATGATTTCTCGACGGGCAAGGATTCACCGGTGAGAATTCCCTCGTCGCAGGAGAGTTCATGGCAGCTGATGAGGCGGATGTCAGCCGCAACGACCGACCCGATGCTGAGATGCACGATGTCTCCGGGAACCAGGGCCGTCACATCAACCTCAGCAAGAGCGGAGTCGCGCATGACGAGCACTGTGTGTCTCACCTGATCATGCAGAGCGTCTCCGGCCCGTTCTGCTCGGAATTCATTCACGAAGCCCAGCCCGATGCTGGCAACAAGAATCACCCCGATAATGATCGAATTCGTCGCCTCTCCCAGGAACACCGAGACTCCCGCAGTGACAAACAGCAGAATCAGAATGGGACTCTTGAGCTGGCGCCCCAACACCCTCCAGGGCCTCGCCCGGTGCACACGCAAGGCATTTTGCCCCACCGCGATCAGGCGCTCGGCGGCATCAGCACCGGAGAGCCCTGCCGCCGTCGTATTCAACAGAGCCAATGCGGCCGGCACCTCCATCGATGCCAGGCGGTGTACGGTCGACATCCCACTCTTCGAGGTTGACGTGGTGCTATCGCCCTGGCTCACCTCCGTTGACGCCACAGACACGACCTCCCTCAACCCCGGTGGGGCACGACCAGCGTCGCGCAGCTGGCCCGGTGTGCGCACTGCATGCTAACCGATCCGAGCAGCAGCCCGCTGAAGCCCCCGAGCCCCCGGCTGCCGATCACGAGCATCAGCGCATCGCGGGATGCGCGCGTGAGAATGTTGGCAGGCTGCCCCAGAACTGCGAAACAATTGACATCGACAGTGGGATGCGAGTCGGTGAGCGGCCTGATCTCGGCCGTCAGTTCCTGGCGCACGGCCTCGGAGACCTCAAGGTGAGACGACACCGAGCCGTCCTTCCACAGGGCGCCCCTGGGCGCACTGTCGATACTCCAGGTGCGAATAACTGACACCGGAACGCCGAGTTCCTGAGCCAGGCCGAGGGCCTCGGTCAGCGCGCGGTCGGCGTGTGGTGACCCATCATGACCGACGACGATGGCGCCCGGTGTCACCCTCGGAATCGCGATCTCGCCCGGATGAGCGGGGTCTTCCTCATCGGGCGTCGGCCGGGTGCGCGGGTGTGACGCGTGCACCACGAGAACAGGTCGTGTCGACTCATGGAGGCAGGTGTTGCTGACCGATCCGAGCAGAAGACCGGCTATGCCGCCCAGCCCCCTCGACCCGACAACGAGCATCCGGGAACCGATGGATGCCTCGCACAGCAGTTCAGCGGGCGACTCTTCCCCCGACCTGTACTCGACATCCACGCCCGGGTGTTCGTTCGCCGTCTCGCGGGTGTCCCTGATGAGTTCGCCCACGACCTGCTCATTGAGTTCGGCCGCCGAGGTCGAGTAACCGAGCATCTGGGTGACGGCGGGAGTGCGCGGGTCAATGCCCCATGAACGCACAACTACGACAGGCGCCGCCAGCCGCTCGGCAAGGTCGAGAGTGAATTCAAGAGCCCGTCGTGCGCCCATCGAGCCGTCATCGCCGACGACAAGGGGAAGCGTTGGAATGGTCATGTCACTACCGTCGCATCGTCGACCCACCGGGGTTAGGGCACAAAGGCCCTAATGTTGCCGCGCTGGGCGGTTGCGGCTGGTTCAGTGCTCACGGGGTCGAAGAGCGCGGAGTGCGTTGAGTATGGTCGCAAGGTCTACCAGCTCCTGGATGCCGGCGCCGACGGTTGCGGGGATGACTCCTACTGCGGCGACGATCATCAGACCGACACTCAGTGCGATCCCAAGCCAGATGCTTTGCAGCGCGATCCGCACGGTGTCCCGTCCGACGTCGACGGCCATG
>NZ_JANLVV010000085.1:0-3636 GCF_031364185.1 Salinibacterium sp.
CTCATCTGGCGGTTCCACATCTGAACGCATGGGGATCCATCACCTTCACTAGTGGATCTGCGGCGTTCCGACCCGGTGCTGGCTGGATGCTCGGGGCTGCAGTTTCCGCCACAGCGATCGCCGTGACCAAAGCGCTCGCGATAGAACTGGCTCCAATTCGGGTGAACGCGATCGCACCAGGCGTCGTGCGTAGTCCACTCTGGGACTCGATGTCGATTCAAGACCAGATGGCGATGTATGCGGGACTGGCCGCTTCTCTTCCCCTCGGCCGGGTTGCAGAGGTGACCGATGTGGCTAAGTCATTCGTGTACGTCATGGATCAGGACTACACCACGGGCACGGTGACCGTCATCGATGGAGGAAGCGTCCTGGTGTGAAATGTGATGTAGTGGCCAACCGCACATCCGCATCTATTTCTCATTGAGCAGAAGAGTCTTATGAGTGCCTATGAAAGTCGTGCCGAGTTCGTTCTCACATTGCGCGCTGCCCTGTCGACTCAGGATCGACGGGCGCTGAAGAGACTGATTATTGACGACGTGGTCGGGGTTCTGCCGGGAACCAATGCCGTCTCCGGCGGGGCGATCATACTTGACAACGGGAAGGCGTCTCGCGCCGACGCTGAGCAGTCGGCAGTTTCAGTCGCGCAGACCAGAGACCCTGCGATTCGGACTACGCGGCGTATCCGCCGTCGACGGCGAGGCGTGCTCCGGTGATATAAGACGCACTATCCGAGAGCAGGAAGAGAACGGCGGCGGCGACCTCGGATGGTTCCCCGATGCGGTTGGCAGGGATGCTACTCACGATGGCTCCGGCGGCCTTTGCTTCCGGTTTCTCACCGCGGGGCCAAGAATTTATAACACCCGGCTGGAGCTCGTTGATTCGAACTCCGCGTCTTCCCCACTGCCTCGCTGCCGAGCGAGTGAGGCTGCTAACTCCGCCCGCACCGTCGATGCTCGTCGCCCGCTCAGGAAAGCCCCATTGCCCGTAAACGGATGCGATGTTGACTACCGCGCCTCCGCCGGCGGCTTCGATGGCGGGCAGTTGCACGCGCATCGCGTAGAAGAGGGCCGATTGGTCGACGGTGATGACATCTTCATGCTTACCGCCTGCGCCCCGGCGACGCGAAGTCTCGGGGATCGCCGCACCACTGTTCACGGCCAGATGCAGCGCACCGAAACGCTCAACGGTGGCCATGACTACCCCCTGCATCGTGATCCTGTCTCGGACGTCGGCGACGAGTACGACGGCGTCGCCGCCGGTTGCTGCGATCGTTGACTCCAGGATCCGGAGGAACATCTCGTCGCGGCCAACCAGCGCGATCCGTGCGCCATGGGCGGCGAGAAGATGAGCGATGGAGGCACCAAGGGGCGTGTCGGCGCCTGTGACAATGGCAACTTTTCCGACAAAGCCTTGCTCGATGGACGCCACCTCAACAGTATCAATTGCGCTCTTGGTCACCGCTGGTGTCATTGTCGAATCACGCGCCTGCAAGATGGTCATATCCGTCCTCTTTCCGTATTTTTGCAATTGGTTGATCCTGTGCTGCTGCGGTGCTTCATGCGCGTGCGATCGGGGCGGTCGCTGAGAGTTTCGCCAGGTCAACATTTCCACCGGTAACGAGAACCCCGACGATTTCGCCAGCATCCGGGACGTAGGCTCCGCTGAGTAGAGCTGCCAGCGCGGTAGCGCCACCGCCCTCGAGGCCGATCCGGAGTTCGTTCCACGCGGCCAGCTGGGCTGCGACAATCGCCTCGTCGGCCACATCGACCTGGTGCACGCCGTGTTCGACGACCGCGTTGAAGCACAGTTGTCCGACGCGCCGAGGTCCCAAGCTGTCGACCGCGGGTCCAGAAACTTTTACGTCGACCGGGTGACCAGCATCCATGGCCGCGCCAAGGCAGCGAGCCGAGATCGGTTCAACGCCGACGGCGACAGTTTCCGATCCGGTCAACGCCGCGACCGCTCCGGCCAGAAGTCCCCCACCTCCGACGGGCACCAGAATCGAATCGAGACCTGTGACCTGCTCGATAAATTCCGAGGTTACCGTTCCGGCGCCGGCGATGGTGAGATCCTGATCGAACGGGTGAATCATTGCTGCGCCTGTTTCAGCTGCGGAAAGCATCGCGGCAACCAGGCTCTCGTCGTACACGTCGCCGACGACAGTGACGGTAGCTCCGTACTCAGCGAGCCGGCGGAGCTTGATCTCCGGGCAGGTGGTCGGGACGTAGATCGCTGCCGCAACTCCAAGCAAACGGGCAGCCCATGCCACCGCCTGGCCGTGGTTACCGCCGCTGGCTGCGATGACTCCCGCCGCGGGAATCGTCGTCGCCAGGAGACTGTTCAACGCCCCGCGCGCTTTGAAAGCGCCGGTGTGTTGGAGAGATTCGAGTTTGAGCCAGAAGGCTGGGTGCTGTTGGCTCAGCTGATTCTCTTCTATGTGCATGACTGGCGTGCGGCGCACCTGGGTACCGAGGCGATGCTGCGCGGCCTTCACGTCTGCAGCCGTGACCGAAAGGTGATGTACCTCAGTGATTTCCACGGCCAGCCACCGCCTGAATCTCGATCTTTGCGCCGAACGGCAGTGCACCAGCCTGGAAGGTGAAGCGTGCTGGTGCGCTGGCGATGTCGGGGAAAGTCGTTCTCCACCAGTCGTTGAGATCGCCATAGTCCTGGATGTCTGCGACCACACACTGGACGTACACGATCTCTCCGGCGGAATATCCCGATGCCTCTGCGATGGAGATGACATTGTGCCATGCCATGTGGGTTTCCTCGGTGAAGGTGCCTGCTTTGAACTTTCCTTCGGCGTCCAGCGATGGCATCCCACTGATGAAGCACGTGCCGTTAGCCTCTGCGGAGAGGCTGAAAGGGAATCCTGTGGGAAGGCCGGGCCCCGCCGAAGTGCGATTGATTGTCATTGGAAGTCCTTCTGGTCGATGGGGCTGAGGGTTGTGGGGGTTGTCTAGCCGGCGCTCGCGGCGGGGAATCGTTGTGCGAGCCCTCCTCCAAACGAGAGGTTGGCGAGCCCGATTTCGGTGATCATGATGAAGACGTCGTCGGGCCGCACGAGAGCGGCAGCAACGAGGTTTCGGTTGATCTCGGCGAGCAGCCTAATCTTGGTGTCGTCGTCGCGGCCCTCTAGGATGGTGATCTCGATGACGAGCAGTTGCGGGGTGTACTCCAGCCCGAGGTAGCCGTTGGTGTGCCGGAAGTTGGTGTCATCGAACTCGGTGAAGAGCTGATAAAGGTCTGCCTCCGGAACTTTCAGCATCGACACAAGGGCCGCCTGGATGCTGTCACCGATGGCAGCTCGTTGCTCTGCGGAGCGACCCTTGACGAGATTTACCTTTACGAGCGGCATGTGCGGTCCTGACTTTCAAATGCCCCTCGCGGATGTCCGGGGTGCTGTTCATGGCCCATAATTGGGCTTTTTGCGAGATTCTGAACGTGGCAGCAGCGCACAGTCACACCGCCCGCAAGAGGGAGCGAAGTGCGGTGGCTGCCTCCGAACCCATCTTTTCTTCGAACTGGCGTTGAGCTTTTTCCCAGAGCGGAGCGCATTCACGGCGGACGTGCACCCCGTGCGGGGTGAGCAGGATTGTGGCCGCGCGACGGTCGGTCTCTGACTTGCCGATG
>NZ_JANLVV010000130.1:0-2665 GCF_031364185.1 Salinibacterium sp.
CAAACAGTAGAGCCCCACCGCTGATTCAAAGGGATCTTCCATCACGTTCGGATAGTCCCTTCAAACGATGTCATGCGTTCTAGCTAAGGTGGAGCCCTGCGAAAGGTGAGGCAATGTTGCGATCTGACTACGAAGGCAATGAAATTTGGTCCGTGTTAGACGAGGTTCGCGCACGCTTGGGAACAATTCGTGGCGAGGGCAATCCGGTCGATATCGCGGTGGGGACAACGATCGGGTTCTATGCCGACCACATCGGTACTTTTCGAGAAAACTCTGGAACCTCCTCCCCGTTATTTGTTACGGCCATGCTCACACCAGTGCGAGACACCTTGGCGTCCGTCCTTCAGTACCTGGACCAGCGACTTGCCTATGGCGGTCAGGACCCGGCGTACCTCGAGTCGGCGCGCGTGACAATCGAAGCTGCGCTAGTTCAGATGGCACCTTGGCCTCGACCGTACGCGCGCGGCGGGCAGGTCCAGCAACTGACAACTTTGTACGAGGACCTTCTCGAACGTCAGCGCATCGACCTTGCCGCACTAAACGAAAGTCACGCGACACTCCGGGTCGAGATAGAGCAATACAGAGGGCAAGTGGCTTCAATCGCCAACTCGTCTCAAACCGATGTCGACAACCTCGCAGGTCTGGCGGGTGAGGCATTAGCAACTGTCAACGCCGAGAAGGCACGAATAGATGAAGTCATCACGGCAGGCGTCAAACAGCTTTCAGAAATGAGCCTGCAGCTAGACAAGCGACAGAAGGAATGGCAGGCGGCGCAAGAAGCGAGATTTGACGAGACATTAGCGCCCTACCTGTCTTCCATTTCTGAATCGAAGAATCTGGCAACTCAATCGCTCAGCGCGCTCCAAGAGGTGGAATCGGACTTTGCGAACCTCACTGCTGCTTCAGTAACTGACAAACTTGCGGGTCACTTTGCAGACGAGGCTAAAGCCGGCCGCCGCGCTGGGACCTATCTGTACATCATCGGGGCCGTTTTCATACTAGCTGCCGCTCTGCCACTCTTGCTGCTCCTCCTTCCAAACGGACTCAGCTCGGATGCTGGTACCCGATGGGAGCAATTGGCCATCCGCACTGGCATCGGAGCCGCGGCTGCCTCGGCCGCTACCGTCGCAATTCGACTTGGAGGTCGTTTTTTCACCAGTGCGAACGTGGCAAAGCGCATGGAGTTGGACTTGAAGACGTTCGGGCCGTTTTTGGCGAACGTTGATCCGACGGAAGTTGGCAAGGCGCGAATCAGTCTCGTCGAACGAGCGCTCGGGAACTCGACCCCCGATGGGAAGGACTCGGGAGAGGCTGTGTCGGTCAACGGCGTCTCCCAGATCCTCGACTCGGCCAGCAAGCTCATCCCTCGAGCTTGAAGACGGCCACAGCACACACCGGCACACCACCCTCACTTCAAACTTCTATCCGAACCTATCTGAAGGATCAATTCCACCGACCCGCCTCGTCAAAGGTAAGAATTCGAACGGGGACTTGTCGCTGGCGATCGGCAAAGTGGTGATGCCGACGTGAGGCGCGGAATCGACCTTTGCGAGCGTTGGCCGACGAGCCATCGCCAACCGGCTCAAGCGGATTGGACTCGGCACTCCCGGCAATCGGTCGCCGACTGGCTCGGCCAGGCCGAATGCAAGGCGCTGGCCCGGGTCAATGAGTCGTCAGGAATTTCATCTCGGCCCGAAATCCCGCATCCCAATGACTGTGATTCGCCGTCACACCCTGCCAACGTCCCCGCCGATGTTTTCTGACACATCATCCTTCTCGAACAGAAGCAAAAGAACAGCGCAGACGCCACGGTTCGATGGCATGTAGCGGGCGAGTCATTCTCGCTAGCGCTTGATGTGACGGTGTCGCCAATCGGACCCCTGCCGTCATCCTTAAAGGGAGCCCGAGGATCCGACGATGAAATCTCCGTCGTGCTCTCTCCCTTCATTTCTCGCACTGCACAGACGCAGCTGGAAGGCCAAGGGCTTTCCTACTGGGACCCCACCGGCAATCTCCTCCTTCAAAGCCGGAATCCATTCATGTGGATCAAGCAGGAGGGCTCGGCTAAGGATCCGAACCCGGGCGCAAAGGCCACAGCCCTCCAGTCGCTGAAGGGGCGCTCAGCTTCCGAAGTCATGGTGCGCCTCCTTAGCGATGGCCGAGCAGCGACAATCCGCGACCTTGCTCGTGAATCCGGAGTCGCCTTGGGTACCGCTAGCCGTGTGATCAGCCTCCTGCGAAACGAGGACTTCCTGGAGCCGACCGGGGGCGGGCCGATCGTCGTGAACGACCCGGTACGACTGGCTCGACGTTGGACCGAGGATTACAGCTTCGAGAAGACCTTCAAGGCCAAGCGATACTTCTCCATTCTTGGGTCGAGCGTGGCGCTGGAACGCATCCGAGAGTCGAACGCGAATTACGCCGTTACGGGCCTCGCCGCCCAAGCTCTCTGGTACGAAGCGGAGACCCGCACAGCCCCACTGCCTGCCACCGACCTCTGGCTCTACACGGATGATGTAGCCCGCATCGAGAAGGTCGCCGACTTGGTACCGGACAGTGCGAACGGCACCATCATGGTCGCCCAGAGTGAGTTCTTTGGGCCGGGCCGCGGGAACTATCGTCCGGTCGGAAACACCCGAACCGCATGGCCCTGGCGTGTGGTCGG
>NZ_JANLVV010000216.1:0-4004 GCF_031364185.1 Salinibacterium sp.
GGTGACCTCAATGCTGATCAGCATGTAGTCATTACTACGGACGTCGAAGGTGATCTGGTTCGGGTGGGGTCAACTCGCCGCTGCGGTGGTTGCGGAGATCCTTCTTGGAGGGTCGTCACTGAAAGAAGCTGCGGATTCAGCCTGTCACACGTTTCCGTGTGCGACCACTCCTGACAGATCTGTCATAGTTCGAGGGCTGCCAAACCCGCTTCGACGGGCGCGAGAACCCGAAGTGCCCAGTCGGCGGAGTTGTAACCCCCGGCATGCGAGACGTCTCGCGGGCGGCATGGGCACTGACGCGCGCGCTGGCTGGCTGCGTCGATTCTCGCTAGATCCAGCCACGTTCTCGGGCGACGAGCACAGCCTGTTGCCGCGTGTCGACAGAGAGCTTTGTCAGCACGATTGATATGTGGTTGCGGACTGTGCCGGGTGCGAGTGAGAGGGCACGAGCGATCTGTGCAGTCGTCTCGCCGCGGCGTCCCAGTCTGAGCACGTCGAGTTCGCGATTCGTCAGCGGACAACGTTCGTCACTCAGTGCGTCGGCGGCGATCTCGGGGTCGATGTAGCGCGCGCCCCCTGCCACCCGTCGGATGACCTCGGCGACCTTCCCGGCGTCGCGAGATTTTGGAAGGAAGCCGGCGACGCCCGCCGCAAGTGCGCGTCGAAGGACTCCAGGACGAGCGTGACGGGTCACAATCACGCAGCGGGCGGCTACCGTGCGACGCAGCCGCTCAGTGACTTCGACGCCGTCGAGTCCCGGCATCTCCAGGTCGAGTAGGCAGATGTCCGGTTGCAGCCGCTCGGCGGCGGCGACCGCCTGCTCGCCGTCGGCGCACTCCGCGATCACATCGATGTCGCCCTCGAGGCGGAGCAGTGCAGCGAGAGCAGAACGGATCATGCCCTCGTCATCGGCGATCAGCACCCTGATTTTTGCGCCGGTCATCCCACTCTCCGCTCAGTCGGTGCTGTCACAATTACAGTGAACTTGCTCTCACCGCGAACGACTTCGAGGGTGCCGCCTGCCTCGCGGGCACGTCGGGTCAGTCCTTCGAGTCCGGTGCCTTCCCTACCCTGGATGTCCCGAGATTCCGTCCCCGTGGGGAAAGGAGCTGTCGGCGCATCCACATCGTTACTGATCTCGTAGCGCCACTGATTGTCTGCTCGAGAGAGCCGAAGCGAGGCGTGCTTGCCACTGCCGTGACGCAGCACGTTCGTTGTTGTCTCGCGGATGACCGGTCCGAAGAGCGATGCTGGGGCGCCGTCCATTTGCGGTGTGACGATGGTTTCGGCGGCAATGCCCGCGGCTCGCAGCAGGTCGCGGGCGTTGGCCAGCTCGTCGAGGAGTGGCACCGACCGGAAACGGGTCGCGAGGTCACGTGTGCCTTGGCGGGCTTCGTCGACGCTGATTCGAGCGGCCCGCAGATGCTCGAGGGCAGCGTCCCGGTCGCTGAGCAGCAGTCGGTCCGTCAATTCCAGTTGCAGGGCGATCACCTGCAGGTGATGTCCTTGCAGATCGTGCACGTCTGTAGCCAAATTCAGCCGCTCTTGGGTTGCGGCGAGGCGCGCCTCAGACACCCTGGCGCGATCGAGCGCGACCAAAACGTCCCACCACCACAACGACAGCACAGTCGCCAACGGGAGAGCAGTGGAGGTGAAGCCAAACAGGAAGTAGTCGGTCACTGGAGCTAACGGGCCAGAAAAGGCCACGTTAGCGTCAACCACCCACAGGCAGGCAAGCAGCACGGTGATCGCCAGCACCTGGCGGGTGCGCACTGCCCGCGGCCAATCCAGCAGCTGCAGTGTCTGCGCCAGGGGAGCCAGCATCAGCAGCCAGAGGCCGGAGAGCGAGAAAGCGAGAACGCCGTAACCGACAGCGGCCAAAAGTGGTGTGAGGATGCCCCGCCACTGCACCGAAGTAGCTGCGCCCGTTCGATGTCGGTAAGCGAGGAGGAGCGGCACGGTCGATCCACTCCACAGCAGTCCACCCACGAACACTGCGCCCAGTGGGACACCTTCCAGCTCGGACTGTCGAAGGGTCGCCGTCCAGATCAGCACCAGTGCCAGCTCGAAGAACACGATCGCCGACGCGGTATACCACCACGTGGCTGTAACCCCCCGCGACGTCGCCCGTGCTGAAAGGGAATGGGACTTCACGACTCCCGGAAACCCTGTCTGCATCGTCATCCCACCACCCTAGGTCCGTGACAATTGTCTCGGCTGCGGCGGGTGAATATCCCGGATATCGGTGACACTTCGACACTGCCCTCGAAGCAATGAGGGCGGTGAACTGGTACCAGTGCGGAGAGGTCGACCAGACCTCACGCTGAAAGGACAAGGAAACGCCATCATGGACATCATCAGCCGCTTCCAAGAATTGGTGGCCCAAGTACCCGAAATAATCCAGCCCCTCATCGTGGCACTCGCCGGCGCGGTGCCGTTCATCGAAGGCGAGGGAGCCGCGTCGATTGGGATTCTCGGCGGGGTGCACCCGGTAATCGCCGTCATTGCTGCAACCCTCGGCAACTTCCTCTGCGTCACAGTGCTCGTGCTCACGAGCTCACGAGCTCGATCGGCCATCGTGAGCCGCCGCGCGAAGTCACGCGAAGTCGTCGTCGCCGGTGGCGGAGGACACTCGGACGACCCGTTGCATGCGTTGGAGGATAAATGGGCCGAGTCCGACCATAAGTCCGCTCGCAGGGCGAAGTTCCAGCGCGCCCTTGACCGCTACGGAGTTCCCGGAGTGAGCATGCTCGGCCCGCTCCTTCTGCCGACTCAGTTCACCGCCACGATGCTTGCAGCCGGCGGGGTAGCCAAAGCGCGAGTACTGATCTGGCAGGCAATCGCCATTCTCGCCTGGACGATCGTGTTCGGCGTCGTCATCGGCAGCGTCGTGCACAGCGTTAGATAAGCCTCGATCCGCCAGTGGATCGAGGGGAAGGCATAGGTCTCTCGGCCGACGTCTGCTATAACCCATGAGATTCAAGTCACGATCATGGGCGTGCGGCTAGCGACGGCGCGCCGGGCTTTAGGCCGCCAGAGCACGGATGCGGCGACCGGCGAGGGCTAATACAATTCCGATGCAAGCGGTTAGACAGAGGATTGATTCAACTTCACTGGTTGCATGGAAGACGGTCAGTGCGCCTGCTGCGATGAGCACGATAGTAAGGGCATCGGCTTGCCAGGCCATCACGTTCAAAATGGCGATGTCACCCACCGGCGTGACGATAGGTAGAAGCAATCCGGTCGGCATCGGCCCCTTGGCGCAGTCCAGGACTCGCACCAAAACGATGAATACAGATAACAGAACCCACCAGGGCAGTGCCGCGATTGGCGCCCCAAAAATCGTCGCCGCGATAGTGCCCATTGAGCCGAGGACGGAGCAAGCAAGACCGGGGAGGATTGCATGCGAGCCAATCATCTTCACCGTGCTCCAGCCAAACAAGGACGATGCTCCCGCGTTTTCATTTGAATTTCGCAGTCCGTCGCACAGCACACCGACGGCGAGATAGGCGAGGAGTGAGCCGGATAGGGCCACAATCCAGTTGGCGCCCTCTGGCGTTGACGCGGTCTGTGCGCTCAACCAGCCGGCGCCGACGAGTACCGCCGATCCGAGAGCAGTCCGCATGGGGAAGCGTCGAGCTGTTCCTAGATCGCGTCGAAGAATCACGATTGGCATAGGGCCGGTGAATGAGATCCGGTCGTGTCGGCCTCGCGTAGGTGATGCCCGCAGGGCACCGGATGCTGCGGCGATGTCCCCGGTCTGTATCAAAGTGCCGATTGTTTGCCAGCGGCGAGACTGCGCCATAAGTTCAGGAAGGCGCAGATTGTTCAGAAGGGCAGGAGCTGCCAAGAAGGCCAGCGGCGACAGGGCGAGCGCGAGGGCCGACCACCACTGGATCAGCTTGTCTGGGCCCAGGGATTCCCAGAGGGAAGCAAGCCAACCCCACGGGGTTACCAGCATGACGACGACGTCAGCGCCGACAGCAATCGCGATCGCACTACCG
>NZ_JANLVV010000229.1:0-4313 GCF_031364185.1 Salinibacterium sp.
CCCGAGACTGCCAGGGCAGTCAGTACGGCGCTCGGCCCGGGCAGCGCCGTGACCGTGACCCCCGCCGCGGCCGCAGCCGCCACGAGGGGGAACCCCGGGTCGCTGATGGCCGGCATCCCCGCGTCACTGAGGACGAGGACATCCACCGACCTTGCCAGTTCGACGATCTCGGCCGCCTTCTCGGTCTCGTTGTGCTCATGCAGCGCAATCAGCCGCGGGCGGTTGTCGATGCCGAGCGCACGCATCAGGTGGATGGTGGTGCGCGTGTCTTCGCTGGCGATCACCTCGGCGTTGGTGAGAGCCTCGATCAGCCGCCGAGATGCATCGCCGAGGTTTCCGATCGGCGTTGCGGCGAGGATGATCACCCGCCCATTCTCGCAGCCGGGTGCCGCGCCGACGTCACCCTCGCTTCTCGCCTCCGTGCTCCTGCTCCTGCTCCTGCTCCTGCTCCTGCTCCTGCTCCTGCCAAATGAAGGAGATACCCACCGGGTGGCCTCGTTTTGCTGGGCAGGGTCGACTCCGGGCGCCTTATCTCCTTCATTTGGCAGAGCGGACTGAGCATGTGGCGGCGCGAACGCCCCGCGCGCCGGCAGTCGCTGCGGCAGTTACGCGGCGGAAGTCACTCGGCGGCAATCATCGGCCCGGTGTCGCGAGTGAGCCCGAGCAGGATGTCGCGGGTCCTGTGTCGCTCGTCCAGATCGGCGCGGCCCTCCAGCAGTTCGGTCATCCACATGCCGTCGAGCACGCGGGAGATCAGCAGCACCCGGTCGGGGTGCAGGCCGTCAGCGCTTAATTCGCTACGCCAGCGGACGCCGGATTCGCGCGCTCGGCGCAGCACCTCTGGCACCGCCAGCAGGGCGGCGAGTACCGCAGGATCGCTCCAGAGCTGGTCATCACCGGTCACCGTGTCGTCGAAGGCAGCCCGGATGTGCGCGCGGCACAGGCGGCCCGGCTCTGCATCGGCGGGATCGAGGTGGGTCTGCACGGCGGCGTCGAACCGCGCCATCCACTCCCCGGCCAGCCCGGCGAACAACTCGTCCTTGCTGCGGAAGTGGTGCAGCAGGCCACCTTTCGATACACCGGCCTGGAGCGCGACCACGTCGAGGCTGACCGAAGGGCCGAGGGTGCGAAGGGCCGTGGCCGCGGCATCCAGCAGCGCCCTGCGTGTGCGCTCTGCATCTCGTTGAAGCACTGTACCCATGTCGACTCCTCGATCGTGTGATTTTGAAGCTACCGTCCAGACGGTTGTACGTCAACCGTCTGGACGGTATGTTAATTCCACGATGAGGAGGCAAACGATGAATGAAGCACCCACCCCCGCAGGCCGACGCAAATGGATAGCGCTGTCGGTACTCTCGCTGGCGGTGTTCCTGTTGGCCGTCGACGGAACCGTGCTGTCGATTGCCGTGCCCGCGCTGAGCGCCGCGTTGGAGCCCACCTCGACCCAGCTGTTGTGGATCGGCGACGTCTATTCCTTCGCGCTCGCGGGCCTGCTGGTGACGATGGGCAACCTCGGTGACCGTATCGGCCGCAAGCGCCTGCTGTTGATCGGCGCGATCGGCTTCGGCATCGCCTCAGCGATCGCCGCGTTCTCCCCCACCGCCGAGACGCTGATCGCCGCGCGCGCCCTGCTGGGCGTGGCAGGGGCAACCCTCATGCCCTCCACGCTGTCGATCATCCGCACGATGTTCACCCAGGCACATCAGCGCACGTCGGCCATCGCGGTCTGGGGAGCGACGGCCACGGCGGGCGCAGCTGCCGGGCCACTGATCGGAGGGGCGCTGCTCGAGCACTTCTGGTGGGGCTCGGTCTTCCTGATTAATGTGCCGATCATGCTTATGCTGGTTGTGCTGGGCATCAAGCTCATCCCAGAGTCCCGCAATCCACACCCCGGCGCCTTCGACCTCCTCAGCGCCGCACTGTCCCTGGCGGCCATCGTGCCGATTGTCTACGCGGTGAAAGAGCTGGCCGGTGGCCACGCCGGCATCGGGGCAGCGATAGCGGGGATCGTGGGCGGGGTGGCCCTGGTGCTGTTCGTCCGTCGCCAGAGGCGGCTGGCGCATCCACTCATCGACGTCAGCCTCTTCCGCCAACCGGCCTTCGCAGGTGCCATCGGCGCCAACTTCCTCGCCATCTTCTCCCTGAGTGGGCTGCTGTTCTTTCTGTCGCAATACCTGCAGCTCGTGCGAGGCTTTGGACCGCTCGATGCGGGTGTGCGCCAGTTGCCGCTCACGCTTGCTTCCGTCGCGTCGGCACTCCTGGTGGGAGTTCTGCTGGCCCGGGTGGGGCGTGGGCGCCTTATCGGAGCGGCCATGCTCTTCGCAGCCTGCGGGCTCGGCCTGCTCGTGCTCGCCGAAGGGAAGACCAACTACCTATGGCTTGCCCTCGCGCTCACCGTCATCGGGCTCGGCATTGGTCTCGCTCTCACCCTCACCACCGACGCGGTGGTCTCAGCGGTGCCCGCGGATCGGGCCGGAGCGGCATCCGCCGTCTCAGAGACGGCGTACGAACTCGGGGTGGCTCTCGGAATCGCCCTGCTCGGATCGCTGCACACCCTGCTCTACAGGTCTGCACTCGATGCGCTCGACCTCGGAGCTACAGAGAATGCCGTGCGCTCCTCTCTCGCCTCGGCCACCGCGGTAGCCGCTGGACTCCCAGCCTCCCAGGGCGCGACAGTCCTCGCCGCAGCGCAGGATGCGTTCGTGCACGCCATGCAGATCACTACAGTCGCGATGGCCTGCGTGCTGGTCATCGCTGCGATCGTCGCCTGGCGGGTGATCCCGAACGAGACGGCACAACCCGCGGTAGAGACCCACGTCGAGTCCAGCGCGGCGATCACGCGCAACACCGGCGCTCCGGAGGTGCGGCGCAGCGACGGCGGCGGCGGCGGTGCGCCCTGAGGTCACCATTGTAGCTTCTGCCAAAGTTCCTTGCCGCGCTGGCAAGGCTCATCCAATGTCTCTATTTCTCCGAGGTACGCCATCACCCTGCCTTGGACGGCCCGGTCAAGCTTGGTGAAATGCCGATCGAACTGCTCAGTTGTCTCAACATGCCACCGCGGAGTCACAGACCAATTTCAGACTTCAGCGCCGCGAGCGGGCGTGTGCGTCTTCCGGCGGCCTCGAACGCGTCGAGTGATTCATCCGCTCCAAAGGCCTCCTCCATGTCGGCGCTGATGTGACGTGGTTCTGCCCGCAAACCGAACCCTCCGGGGAGCATTGGCATTTCCGAACGCTCGACCTATTCCGGCGCACCTTTACCACCACTGATGTTCCCCCAGCTCGATTCCTGCTTTGATAGCGGTGTGAGCGAGTCATCGAAGGAGAGGTGGGCGAACCCTGCGCCACCGATCCATAGGGCGATCGCGCGCTGGGCTGCGATGTGTGCGGAGCGCGCGCTGTCAGTGTTCGAGGAGCGATGGCCGGGCGACGAGCGTCCGCGAGCGGCGATCGAATCCCTGCGGGCCTGGGAACGGGACGAGATTGCGATGACAACGTGTCGTACCGCCGCATTCGCAGCCCATGCCGCGGCCCGCGATGCGACCAAGGCAGGGGCACCGGATGCCGTTGCCGCCGCGCGCGCCGCGGGACAGGCCGCGGCCGTCGCCCATATGTTCGACCACGCGCCACATGCGGCTACATACGCCGCAAAAGCAGTCGGGCTCCATGGAACTGGAGATGCCGATCGCGCAGCCGAACGCATCTGGCAGTGGGACAACCTGGATCCCGAGCTGCGCAGCATCGGCTTCCCCCAGGGCCTGTAGCTCGACGTGTGCCGCAGTGTTGTCCTCGATGAGAACGGCAGCACTGCGGGGCTTCATGGGGACGGTCCGCGGCACCACGGCCGCGGGCCTGAGCGCCGGAGTGCCCAGCATCGTCGTGCCCTTCACCGTCGACCAACCCTTTTGGGGCAGCCGCGTCGTCAGCCTCGGGGTCGGCCCCACACCGATCCCGCAGCGCGGCTCACGTCGGCAGGACTCGACGCAGCACTCGGCGAATCGATGGCAGATACCGCCATGCTGCGCCGGGCCAGCGAGCTCGGCGCCCGCATCCGCGAGGAAAGACGGGCTCGCGGCCGCCATCGATGTCTATGAGCGAGCCCTGGGGTCACGGGCCGCCTCTGCCAAATGAAGGAGATGGGCGGTGACGGACCCACAATCACGGCGGGGTGACCCTGTTATTCCGGAATCTCCTTCATTTGGCGACTGCGGGGTCGCGCGGCAGCGGCAGAGGCCCTGTTGGCGACTGCGCGGTCGCGCGGCAGCGGCAGAGGCCTTGTTGCGCCGACGGCGGCGGCGGCGGGCCGACGGCGGC
>NZ_JANLVV010000230.1:0-6461 GCF_031364185.1 Salinibacterium sp.
GCGCGCAGCGCCTGCAGCACGTTCGCGTCGACCGTCGGGGCGAGGGATGCCGGGAAGATGTCCTGCGAGTGGCGGTCGCGATGCTTATCGAGCTCGCGATACACGTCCGGGGTGGAAAGGCCGAAATCCGCCATCGCGAACACCCACTGGAACGTGCCCTTGGCCAGCGCCGGGCTCAGCTGGTCGCCGCGACCGGTACCGATGGCGGTGCCACCGGTGAACGCAAACGGCACATCGGCGCCGAGCTCGCTTGCAAGGTCGAGCATCTCTTCCCGCGGGAGGCCGGTACCCCAGAGGGTGTCGCAGGCGAGGAGGGTGGCCGCGGCATCCGCCGACCCGCCGCCCATGCCGCCGGTGACCGGCACGTGTTTATCGATCTCGAGTCGCACACCACCCCGGAATGCCGTGCGGCGAGCGAGCAGCCGCGCCGCCTTGATAGCGATGTTCGAGCCATCGGTCGGAACCCGAGACAGGTCGACTGTGCCGGTCAGCGAGACCGAGAAGTCGTCGGCCGGGTAGGCGCGCACATCATCGTAGAGTGACACCGCCTGGTAGGCGATGGCGACGTCATGGTAGCCGTCGTCGAGCAACGAGCCGACCTTCAGGAAGACATTGACCTTACCCGGCGCCCTCGTGTGCACCACGCTGGATTCGGGCCCCGATGTCATAACACCAACCTATGCCCAGTTGCCGTGCCCTCAGGCCGATACGATTCGGGATGCCCGAGCAGCAGCGCCACGTTGCGGCGGTTCAGCGGGCTCGAGCAATCGCGAGGAAGTCGGAGACCGTGAGTTGCTCTCCGCGAGCGGTGGGCGCTACACCCGCCGCCTCGAGGGTGGCTGACGCGTCGGCCGAGCCGCCCAGCACACTCGAGAGCGCCTGGCGGAGCATTTTGCGCCGCTGCTGGAACGCGGCATCCACCAGCTCAAACGTGGCGAGCCGCTCGGCCTCGGAGCCCGGCTGCTGATGCCGCTCGAAGCGCACCAGGATCGAGTCGACGTTCGGCACCGGCCAGAACACCTGCCGGCTCACCTGGCCCGCGGTCGCGAAGTCTCCGTACCACGCCGCCTTGACGCTCGGGCTGCCGTACACCTTCGAACCAGGGCCGGCCGCGACGCGCTGCCCCACCTCGGCCTGCACCATCACGAGCCCGCGCGTCAGGCTCGGAAAGTGCTCCAGGAAATGCAGCAGCACCGGCACCGACACGTTGTACGGGAGGTTGGCGACGAAGACGGTAGGAGCATCCGGAAGCTCGGTGATACGCAGAGCATCGTCGGCGATCACCGTCAGCGCCGCCTCAGGCTGGTACTTCGTCACGGTGACCGGCAACTGCGCGGCCAATCGCCTATCGATCTCGACGGCGACTACCGACGCACCGGTCTCGAGCAGACCCAGCGTCAGCGAACCGAGGCCAGGCCCAACCTCGACGACGGTCTCACCGGCGCGCACTCCGGCCGACTTGACGATGCGCCTGACCGTATTGGCGTCGATGACGAAATTCTGGCCGAGCTTCTTGGTCGGCTGCAGGTCGAGCTGGTTCGCGAGCTCTCGAATCTCGGCGGGCCCGAGCAGCGTGCCACTCACGCCAGGTCCGCGAACGGCCCTGCGGGGGCGGTGACCGGCTCGGCGTCCCATCGGCCGTAGACCTCTTCGGTGGTCGAGGTGATCTGTGCGGCGAGCATCGACACCTCCGTTTCGAGGTGGGCGGCCATCGCGCGCAGGGTGTGCGGAATCAGGTAGGGGGCGTTGGGGCGACCTCGCAGCGGGTGAGGCGTGAGGTACGGGGCATCGGTTTCGATCAGGATGCGACTGCGCGGGATCACGCTGAGGGCCTCGCGAAGCCCCTCAGCATTCTTGAACGTGACGGTGCCGGCGAACGACAGGTACCAGCCGTTGTCGGCGCAGAGCCTGGCCATGTCCGCGTCTCCCGAGAAGCAGTGGAACACGGTCCGTTCGGGGGCACCGACACGCCTGAGCGTCTCGATCACCTCGGCGTGGGCATCCCGATCATGGATCTGCAGCGCCAGGTTGTGCCGTTTCGCGATCTCGATGTGTGCCTCGAACGAGCGCAACTGCGCGTCGCGCCCGTCTTCGCCGGTGCGAAAGAAGTCGAGCCCGGTCTCACCGATCGCGCGCACCCTGGGGCGCGCGGCGAGCTCGTCGATCTCAGCAAGGGCAGCATCGAGGTCTGGGCCCACGCCCGCCGGTTCTGACGGGGCGCGAAGCGACCTGGCGGCCGAGCGGGTGGGGAAGTCATACCGCGGCGCCTCGTTCGGGTGCAGCGCGACCGCCGCGAGTACCCGCGGCTCGCGGCTGGCGACATCCGCCGACCAGCGCGAGGTTTCCAGGTCGGTGCCGACCTGGACCACTCCGCGCACGCCGACGCTGGATGCCCGGTCGAGGTGCTCGTGATAGTCGAGTTGCCCGCCGGGCGCCCCATCGGCGATCTCGAGATGGGTGTGGTTGTCGTAGACACCCACCACCAGCGCTTCCGGCAGCGGCGGGTATTCGAGGTCCCGTGAGCCCTCGGTGTTGCGGTGCCGAAGGTGCGGGTCAGTCACGCCGCGCCTTCTACTTCGGTTGCCTCGATGCGCGGAAACAGTGGGCTCGCGAGGGGTGTCACGCTCGCGCCGCCGGTCCATTCCCACGCCCGGTCGATGCGCTGCTGATGCACTTCACCTTCGCCGCCGAGCGCGGCCCACAGGATGGTCGTGGCCTTCGGCAGCACCGGCGACAGCAGCACGGTCAGGGTTCCGAGGCCGTGCACGACGGTGGCGAGCACCTGCGCGAGCCGGTCGCGGTTCGCGGGATCCTTCGCGAGCGTCCACGGCTCCTGCTCGGTGATGTAGCCGTTGAGCGCGTCCACCAGTTGCCAGATGCTGGCGAGAGACACGTGGATGGCGAAGCGGTCGATCGCGGCATCCGCGTTGACGGTGACACGCTCGGCCAGTTCGGTGATGGATGCGTCGGCTGCGGCATCCGGAATCTGGCCGTTGAAATATTTGGTCACCATCGCGATCGTGCGCGAGGCGAGGTTACCGAAACCGTTAGCGAGCTCGGACTGGTAGCGGGCGCTGAGGTCTTCCCAGCTGAACGAGCCGTCCTGGCCGAAGGCGATGGCCGACAGGAAGTAGTAGCGGAACGCATCGGATCCGAAGGTGTCGGTGATCTGGGTAGGCGCGATGCCGGTCAGCTTCGACTTGGACATCTTCTCGCCGCCGACCAGCAGCCAGCCGTGACCGAACACCGCTCGCGGCACCTCGAGCCCCGCCGCCATCAGCATCGCGGGCCAGATCACCGCGTGGAAGCGCGCGATGTCTTTGCCGACGATGTGCACGGCAGGCCAGCGCCGGGCGAACAGTGCGTCGTCGACCCCGTAGCCCGCCGCAGTGACGTAATTCAGCAGCGCGTCGAACCAGACGTAGACGACGTGACTGTCGTCCCAGGGCACCTTGATTCCCCAGTCGAAACTGGAGCGTGAGATCGACAGGTCGGCGAGGCCCTGCTTCACGAATTGGATGATCTCATTGCGCACACTCGCGGGTTGCACAAAGTCGGGGCGGCCCGCATACAGGTCGAGCAACGGCTTCTCGAACGCGCTCATCCTGAAGAAGTAGTTTTTCTCCTTCAGCACCTCGACCGGTCGACTGTGAATCTTGCACACCAGCTGGCCCGCGTAGTCGCCGTCGGCCGTTTCCATCAGGTCGTCGAGCTGCTTGTACTCTTCGCAGCCAACGCAGTAGAAGCCCTCATACTCACCCGAGTAGATGTGGCCATCATCGTAGAGTTTTTGCAGGAAGGTGGTGACGGCCGTCTCGTGGCGTTCGTCTGTGGTGCGGATGAAGTCGTCGTTGGCAATGTCGATCGTCTGCAGCAGCGGCTTCCACGCGTTCTCGACGAGGTTGTCGGCCCAGGCCTGCGGTGTGGTGTCGTTAGCGACGGCGGTGCGCAAGATCTTCTGCCCGTGCTCATCGGTGCCGGTCAGCAGCCAGGTGTCGTCACCACGCTGCCGGTGCCAGCGGGCGAGCACGTCGGCGGCCACCTCCGTGTACGCATGCCCGATGTGGGGAACATCGTTGACGTAGAAGATGGGCGTCGTGATGTAAAAGGAGTCGCCGGCGGCCATGGGGTTAATCGTACCGGGCGGGGTGCGGGTGTTACTTCTGCGCGCAGGCCCGCGCGACGGCATCCGCGCACGTCTGTCGCATCCGCGCACGTCTGTCGCATCCGCGCACGTCTGTCGCATCCGCGCACGTCTGTCGCATCCGCGCACGTCTGTCGCATCCGCGCACGTCTGTCGCATCCGCGCACGGGCGCGCACCCGCAGGCGCGACAACCGTGCGCGGATTCCGCTCCTCCACAAGGGTGATGGATGCCGTGGAGCGCGCAGATCGCCTCGATAGCTGCCGATACACCCGTTCGCGCGCCATGGTGGCGGGATGAGCATCGCCGACCCCCCACTCACATTGACCCGCGACGTTGAGCGGGCCGGCGGCGACCGTCGGCAGTTGGCGCGGCAGGCCGCTCGCGGTGACCTTCGTCGCGTGCGGCCAGGAGCGTACGCAGCGGCCTCCGCTTGGTCGAGTCTGACGCCGGATGGGCGATACAGACTGCACGTTCGCGCAGCATCCGAATCGCAGTCGACCCGGCCGATCTTCTCCCATTACTCGGCCGCCGTGATCTGGGGGCTTCCCATTCTTGGCTCGTGGCCGAACACCGTGCATCGACTCACCGAGCGCGCCTCCGGAGGCCGGTCGCATGGCGATGTCGTGGCGCATCCCACGCGGCTTGATCGCGTCGAATTCGTGGAAGTAGAGGGGATGCTCGTCACCTCCCTCGCTCGCACAGTCGTCGATCTCGCTTCAGTCAGCAGTCTTACATCCGGAGTGGTCAGCGCCGATTCCGCCCTGTCGCGCAGGCGAAAGGGGCGCATTCGGTCGGCCGACATCGAGTTGGCGTGGGAAGCAGCGATGCCGATCAAAGCCCATCGACGTGCCGCGTCCGTCGTCGCTTTCTCGACCGATAAGGCGGATACGCCCGCCGAGTCGGTCAGCAGGGTGAACATGCATATCGCGGGATTCGTGACCCCTCGATTGCAATGGTCATGGTTCGACTATCGGGGCAGGATCGGTGAGTCCGATTTCGACTGGCAAGAGATCGACCACATCGGCGAGGTAGACGGCAAGATGAAATACCTGAAGGACGAGTACCTCAGGGGCCGTGAGCCCGGCGAGATCGTGTATCTGGAGAAGATCCGTGAAGACCGACTTCGTGCGCTGCCTAAAAAGGTGACGCGCTGGGGATGGGACATTGCCGTGAACCCGCAGCGGCTCCGCGCTCATCTGCTCAACGAGGGCGTCCCGCTGAGGCGACGCTAGACCGTCGCGCATGGCCGTCCCCGACCTGTGCGCACGGCCGCCCCCACCGCCGCGCATGCCCATCCCGACGTCCGCGGATGCCCATCCCGACATCCGCGGATGCCCATCCCCGACATCCGCGCACGGATGTCGCATGCGCGCACCGGCGCCCGCGCGCAGATGGGACAAAGATGCGCGGATGCCGGCGGAACGGGGCCGCGGCTACCGTGCGGCGAGCGCGCCTTCGTACAGGTCGCGGCGCGAGAGGCCGGTGGCCTCCGCAACCTCGGTCGCGGCCTCCTTCAGGCGCGAACCCTCGGAGACGAGCTGCAGAACCTGCGCAATACCCGTCGGCAGAGTGGATGTCGCGGGCTTCGCCCCCTCGACAACCAGGCAGATCTCCCCGCGAGCACCACCCTTGAAGCGTTCCGCCAGTTCGGCGGCGCTGCCGCGCGCCACCTCCTCATGGAGTTTCGTGAGCTCACGGCACACCACCACCCTGCGCTCGGAGCCGAGCGCCTCCGCGAGGTCGGCCAGTGCGGCGGGCAGCCGGTTCGGGCTCTCGAAGAACACCATGGTGCGCTGCTCGCGGGCGAGAGCCGCGAAGTAGGCGACGCGGGATTTGCGCGGCAAGAAGCCCTCGAAGGTGAAACGGTCGGTGGGTAATCCCGAGACTGCCAGGGCAGTCAGTACGGCGCTCGGCCCGGGCAGCGCCGTGACCGTGACCCCTGCCGCGGCCGCAGCCGCCACGAGGGGGAACCCCGGGTCGCTGATGGCCGGCATTCCCGCGTCGCTGAGGACGAGGACATCCACCGTCCTGGCCAGTTCGACGATCTCGGCCGCCTTCTCGGTCTCATTATGCTCGTGCAGCGCGATCAGCCGCGGGCGGTTCTCGATGCCGAGCGCCCGCATCAGGTGGATCGTGGTGCGGGTGTCTTCGCTGGCGATCACCTCGGCGTTAGTGAGGGCCTCGATCAGCCGCCGGGATGCATCGCCGAGGTTTCCGATCGGCGTTGCGGCGAGGATGATCACCCGCCCATTCTCGCAGCCGGGTGCCGCGCCGACGTCACCCTCGCTTCTCGCCTCCGTGCTCCTGCTCCTGCT
>NZ_JANLVV010000244.1:0-13481 GCF_031364185.1 Salinibacterium sp.
GCCGCGTGAGGTGATTCTCAAGGTGTCCTCCAGGATGCTGCCCAACCATCAGGGCTGGGTCGTAGTGACTTTAGATTACTGAGTCAGGTCAACTCCGAGAAGTAGAACCGATAGCTGACACGCAATGGTTACCAAACCGCGACGGGGGGACTCCAGCCCGACCTCTGGTGTGGGCCCCATGACGAGGCGAATTCCTAGCGAGGGGCGCTGGGGCTGGTCACCTCGACCGCACCCGAGATGATGTCGGCTCGAAGCTGGTCGATCTCGGCGCCCAGCTCGGCGCTGACCCTGCTGGCGAGGTCGTGGTACGGAGCGATGTCCACCCCGCCATTGTCGAGGGTGCCAATGTACGGCGTGTTGTCGAAGGCGCCGTCCTTGCTGGACTTCACGATCGACACCACCGCGTCACCGGTGTTCTTCAGCACGGAGGTCAGCAACACCGGGCGGAATTCGGGCGAGAGCACGTCGTATCCATCAGAATCAACCCAAATGATGGATGCCTTGCCGCCAGAATCGAGGGCAGCCCGGGCAGCACCTTCGCCCACCTGGCCAGCGACCGGCAGAATGACATCGGCGCCCTGGTCGATGAAACCCTGTGTCACGGTGAGGCCCTTATTGATGTCCTCGAAGTCGCCGGTGAAGACGCCGTCCTGGGTGGCCTTATTCCATCCGAGGGCGAGCACCGCGGTTCCGTGCACCTCGTTGTACTTCGCGACACCGTCGACAAAGCCATCCATGAACAGGGTGACGGGAGGCTGGTTGCCGCCCCCGAAGGTGGCCACCTTTCCGGTCTGCGACACTCCGGCGGCGAGGTAGCCCGACAGGAAGGCGGCCTGCGCGGTGTCGAAGACGAGCGGCTTGATGTTCGGGGCATCCGCCACATCATCGACGATGGCGAAGTCGACGTCGGGGTTCGCTGCGGCCTGTTCGGTGGTGGCCGGGGTGAGCTCATAGCCGACGGTGAGGATGAAACCGCACCCTGTGTCGACGGCCTGCTGAACGTTGGGTGCGAGGTCGGTCTCGGAGGTGGAGACGAGCACATCCACGTCGATGCCGAAGTCTTTGCCTGCCTGCTGCATGCCCTTCCAGCTGGCGTCGTTGAACGACCGGTCATCGAGGCCACCGGAGTTGGTGACCATGCGGGCGCAGAACTGCTCGGCTCCGCCGGTGGCGCCGGGCTTCTCGGGCGCTGGGGCACACGCCGCCAGCAACAGCAGGGCGGCTCCTGCCACGACGCTTGCGCGCAGTGCGGTTGACTTCGACATGGGGCGCTCCTTGGCTTTTCTACCGCCACCGCGACGGCCTTGCCCTCGACGCTAGCCATGTCGACTGGGCGGTAGCCTGCTGGTGGCAGGCAGAAATCCGTTCGTTATTCTTTCGTTACGGCATCTCGTGTGCACCGGCACAGTATCGCGCGGCATATGCCAGGTACCCGCGAAGCGATCGGGAAGCTTCGTGGCTGGCGCGGTGCCGGTTTGGCGCGACACTGAGTCATCCCGCCGTCCTCCTCACGTGCTTGCGGCCAGCGTTCGAAATGACGGAGCCCAGCGCGCTCCGGCCCGCGGTTCTACGGACCGCGCCACTGCGGAACGGAGTTTCTCCGTCGTTTCGGACGGGCGCGGACGGGTTCAGACGGGTGGCAGGCACGGCAGGCACGGCGGACGGCAACGTATGGCACTGTGCCATACGTTGCCACCGGGGACCTGCCCAGGCCCGGCGGTCCTGACCGCACGCGGATCCCCTGGGCATCGGCCGTCGGGGGCACAAGCAGGGCAACCGGAGCCCCGACGGACTCGAGTCGACGTTCATGACCAACGTCGTCGTCAACCTCGTGTTCCTCCGCGCTCTCGCGACACGCTCGTCAGGGTGTCCGCTTGTGACAGGCCGTCGACGACCGCGGACGGACGGACGGCGTATTCCACCAGCACGCTGGCGACGATCTATCTCGTGCATGAGATTCGACCGTCGACTGCCCGAGGCGGTCAACATCATCTCTGTCAACCCGGGCTTCGTACCAGGCACCGGGCTTGCTCGCGACCAGTCCGGCTGACACTGGCCAGCACCTCGCCGACGTCGGCCAGCGTGCGCGCTCGGCGAGATGCGTAAGCTCTCGTTAGTCGGCGATTCCGAGGAAGACCATGATAAGTCGCTCAACGTCGACGAGTTGTGAAGCGGATAGTCGGCCTATTCGATGGGCAACATTCGAACGACGCACGGTCGTCAGTTTGTCAACCATGATCCAACTCTGTGAATCGAGCCCGCTAAGACCGTCGGCAGGGACAGGAACTCGCAACAGGGGCGCTGACGCGTCAGTGGACGTGAGGGGACAGACGGTGACCGAATCGGTGCCATCGAATCGATCGTCCTGCAGAAGTAGAGCTGGTCGGAGTTTTGATGCGTACACGCCCCCCGCTACGGACCAGATCTCACCGCGGTTCACTCGTCCCAGCCGACCGTTACAGCGTCGATGAAGTCTTGATCGTCGGATCGACGATCAAGAGCGCCAACAGCAACAGACTGGCCGTGGGCCTCCGAGACAAACCCTTCGGAGCGCACGTCAGGCACCCAGACCTGCACAAGGCGGAAGCCCTGCTCACGCATGCGCTCTCGATGTGCACCGACGCGATCCCTTACAGCCATAACATCACGTTACATGTAACAAATTGGACCGTCAATCAGTACGAGTCGCGGAGGTTTGTAGGGCGGTCGGCCACTCATCTCTCGGCTCCCTTTGGCTCGTGATTCCCTATGGAGGTCGGAGTGTCCCCATCGCCTCGATCATGGAACAAGCCGAATGCCCATCCCTTGTGCTCCCGTTCGCAGCCGCTGGTCCCACGCGGCGAACAGAGTATCTGCTGCGCCGATGGCGAGCAGGCTGGCCAGATGCACGGCGTCGGCACCCCGCAGGGCATGGGTGCTGGCCAGTTCGCCGGCATGTGCGGTGACGGCGTCGGTAAGCTCGACCGTCCGGACGGTCATCCACAACTCTTCCCATCCGGCTTCCGCACGAGCCTGTTCCGGAGGTGTCAAACGATGATCGCGCCCCGCAGCAGCGAGGGCGGCGCGCACCTCCGGGTAGGCAAGCCTGCTCGCTACGGCAGCATCGCTGCCATCCCACAGGTCGGCGGCGAGGTTGCTGCCGTCTTCCTCCACGACCAGCTTGACGAAGGCGCTGCTGTCGAAGTACACGATTGCCATGTGGGGTTATCGGCGCTGCTCGGTGATGAGATCGGCGACCGGTCCGCTGGCATGAGCCCTCACGATGTCGCGCGAGGCTGGCCGCTGGCCGCCGCGCGGCTTATTCAGCACGCCCTGCCGGGAGAGCCGTTCAAGGAGCGGCGCGGTGTCAACATGCACGAGCCGCGCTACCGGAATGCCTCGATCGGTCACCACCACCTCTTCACCACTCTGAACCAGTTCGATCCACGTTGATAGTTCTGCTCGCAAGGTGCTGATCGCCACATCCATCCCATAATTGTACAGCTGACGGGACTTTACTTGTACATCATCCCGCCCCAGAACGAGATTTCTCCGTCATTTCCGACGGGTCAGGGGCGGGGCGGGCAGCACGCGAATCCGCTGCGCGCGTCAGAGCACGTCGTTGCGCCCGGACAGCTTCAGCGCATCGACCACGGACTTCACCCGCTGGGCGTTGGCCGTCGTGGTCACGAGCAGGGCATCCGGAGTGTCGACCACCACGATGTCGGTCACTCCGATCAGCGAGATCAGGCGACCGCTGCCGCTGATAACGACGCCGGTGGATGCATCGGCCAGCACCCGCGCGTTTTCGCCCAGGATCGCGAGGTCTGACTTGCGTCCGCCGGAGTGCAGCTTGGCAATCGACGCGAAGTCGCCCACGTCATCCCAGTCAAAGTCACCGGGAATCACCACAAGCTTTCCCGCGGCGGCCGCCGGCTCGGCGACCGTGTAGTCGATCGCGAGTTTCGTCAACCGGGGCCACACCTTATCGACCACGGCGCCGCGACGGGGAGTGTCCCACGCCTCGGCGAGCTCGGTGAGCCCCGCCAGAAGCCCAGGCTGGGACGTGCCCAACTGGGCGAGAAGCACATCGGCGCGGGCGATGAACATCCCGCCGTTCCACAGATGATCGCCATCGGCGAGGTAGCGCTCGGCCGTGGCCAGATCAGGCTTTTCAACGAAAGATTCGACGATCACGGCAGACGGCGCACCGTCGATCGCCAGGGCTGCCCCGCACTGGATGTAGCCGAAACCAATCGCAGGATCGGTGGGCGTGATGCCGATCGTGGCGATGTATCCGGCCCTGGCCGCGGCGATACCCTCGGCAACGGCCCTCCGGAACCCCCGCATGTCTTTGATGACGTGGTCGGCCGCGAATGAGCCCACAATCACGTCAGGTTCGCGCCTGACCAGGATTGCCGCCGCGAGGCCGATCGCGGCCGACGAGTCTTTCGGCTCACTCTCAAGCACCACGTTGGGGTCAGTCAGGTCGGGAAGCTGCTCCTCCACCGCGGCGCGGTGCGCGCGGCCGGTGACAACCATGATCCTGTCAGCGCCCGACAGCGGAACAAGCCGATCCCAGGTGTCGCGCAACAGGGTCTTGCCCGACCCGGTGAGGTCATGCAAAAACTTCGGAGCGTCAGCACGCGACAGAGGCCACAGCCTGGAGCCAATGCCACCCGCCGGGATCACGCTGTAGAAGTCGTTGAAAGCGGAGGGGTTGTTCATGCCCCCCACCATAGGCTTAATGCTGCATTCACCGGCCAGACACCCGCCCCGCCTACCGTGAAGATACGGCGATCGAGCGGATTCGACATGCGAGTAGCAGTTGTCAGCGAAAGTTTCCTCCCCACCATCAACGGCGTCACCACCAGCGTGAAACAGGTGCTCGACCATCTGCAGCGTGGTGGTCACGAGGCAATCGTGATCGTTCCCTCGGCGGGGGCACCGGCACGGTACGCCGGATTCCCCGTGTTCGAGGTTCCCGCGTTCGCCTACCGGCAGTTTCCGGTGGGACTGCCGAACGCACAGGTGCAGCGGCTGATCGGCGACTTCCGGCCGGACGTCATCCACGCGGCATCCCCGTTCCTGCTGGGAGCGCAAGCGATCGCGGCGGGTGGGCGGCTCGGCATCCCCTCGGTGGCCGTCTTCCAGACGGATGTCGCGGGCTATGCGCGGCGCAATCACCTGGGTGCCGCGACGAAATTTGCGTGGCGAGTGGTGCGGTGGATCCACGAGGGCGCCGACATCACCCTGGTTCCGTCGAGCGCGTCGATGGCCGACCTCGAGACTGCCGGCGTGGGTCGCCTCGCCCGCTGGGGTCGCGGGGTGGATCTGGTCGGCTACCACCCTAGAAACAGGAATACCGTCGCCGCCCAGCGCCTCCGCGAACGTCTCGCGCCCCGCGGTGAGACCGTCATCGGCTACGTCGGTCGCATCGCGCCCGAAAAGCAGGTCGAGCGCATGGCCGCACTGCGAGGCATGGAGGCAATGAGCCTCGCGATCGTGGGTGACGGCCCGTCTACGCCCCAGGTGAAGAAGCGACTAGCCGGGATGCCCGTCACCTGGCTCGGCAAACTCACCGGGTCCGATCTCGCGGCGGCCTATGGCAGCTTCGACATCTTTCTGCACACCGGCACCGAGGAGACCTTCGGCCAGACCATCCAGGAGGCCCATGCGAGCGGCCTCCCGGTCGTCGCCCCACGAGCGGGCGGGCCCATCGATCTGGTCGAGCATGCGGTCAACGGCTACCTGTACGAGCCGGGCAACAACGCCCAATTGCGCGCCGGTGTGCAGCTGTTGGCGACCGACGTTGCGATGCGATCAAGGATGGGTGAGGCCGGGCGCCGCGGCGTGCTCTCCCGCGACTGGGAGTCGACCTGCGACGAACTGGTGGGCCACTACGCGCGCGCGATCTCCCGTCGGGTTCGCACTCCGGCGCACCATGCGAGCCCGAGCACACGATGAAGGAATGGCGATTCTTTCGAGAAGAGCGACGAGAGCGGTGTATTTCGGGCCTACTGCGCAGCGAGCATCCATTCGTCGGAATAGACTGAAAGAGTCCGTCAACCGGACGTCCGTTGGCCGCAACTGGGGTGGCCTGAAATCCACTAGGAGCGTTCGCGTGTCCGATAAGTCGGCCGGTACCCTGGCGACTGCCTCACCCGTCATTAAAATGCCCTCGCGACCGGCGGGAACGCTGTACCGGGGCCGCGAGGGGATGTGGTCGTGGGTGATGCACCGCATCACCGGGGTTGCAATTTACTTTTTCCTGCTCGTGCACATCCTCGATACCGCGCTGGTGCGAGTCAGCCCAGAAGCGTACAACGCGGTCATTGACCAGTACAAGACGCCGATCATGGGGCTCGGCGAAATCGCCCTGGTCGCCGCGATCGGGCTGCACGCTCTCAACGGGCTGCGGATTATCCTGATCGATTTCTGGAGTGTCGGAACGAAGCACCAGAAGTTGATGTTCTACATCGTCATCGGCCTGTGGGTCGTGCTGATGATCGGCTTCGTACCCCGCCAGCTCATGCACATTTTCGGAGGCGGCGCATGACCACCATCGACGCACCTCGCACCCCCGCCACCACCCGGAGCCCTCGTCGCGGCGTGAACTGGGAGAAGTGGGGCTGGATCTACATGCGCGCGAGTGGTGTCGTTCTCGTCGTGCTGATTTTCGGCCACCTCTTCGTCAACCTCGTCGCCGGCGACGGCGTCAAGGCCATCGACTTCGCCTTCGTCGCGGGCAAATGGGCCGACCCATTCTGGAAGGTGTGGGACACCGCACTGCTGTGGCTCGCGCTCATCCATGGCGGCAACGGCATGCGCACCCTCATCAACGACTACGCGAACAACACACTCGTACGCACCGTGCTTCTGAGCGCGGTCGCCGCATCCACCTCCATATTGATTATTTTGGGAACCCTCGTGATCTACACTCTTGACCCATGCCCGGCAGGCACCGCCGCCGAACTGCTCCCGAGCTTTTGCCCGGTGCGCTAGATGACGAGCACTGACAACGGAATGATCGACGACGGAGCCATCGTCGATGGCGTTCACTACCACCAATTCGATATCGTGATCGTGGGCGCGGGCGGGGCCGGCATGCGTGCCGCGATCGAAACCGGGCCGCATGCGCGCACCGCCGTGATCTCGAAGCTCTACCCTACCCGCTCCCACACCGGCGCGGCACAGGGCGGAATGGCCGCAGCGCTCGCCAACGTCGAAGACGACAACTGGGAGTGGCACACCTACGACACCGTCAAGGGTGGCGATTACCTGGTCGACCAGGATGCCGCCGAGATCCTCGCGAAAGAAGCCATCGACGCGGTCATCGACCTCGAGAACATGGGACTGCCCTTCAATCGCACCCCCGACGGCAAGATCGACCAGCGACGGTTTGGCGGTCACACTCGCGAGCACGGCAAGGCACCGGTACGTCGCGCCTGCTATGCGGCCGACCGCACGGGCCACATGATCCTCCAGACGCTGTACCAGAACTGCGTCAGGCTCGGCATCAACTTCTTCAACGAGTTCTATGTGCTCGACATGGTGATGACCGAGGTGGATGGCGTCGAGCAACCGTCCGGTGTCGTCGCGTACGAGCTCGCCACCGGCGACCTGCATGTCTTCCAGTCGAAGGCCACCATCTTCGCCACCGGTGGCTTCGGCAAGATCTACAAGACGACCTCGAACGCTCACACCCTCACCGTTGACGGCGTCGGGATCATCTGGCGCAAGGGTCTGCCGCTCGAAGACATGGAATTCTTCCAGTTCCACCCGACCGGTCTTGCCGGGCTGGGCATCCTTCTCTCCGAAGCCGCCCGCGGTGAAGGCGCCATACTTCGCAACGCCGAGGGTGAACGCTTCATGGAGCGGTACACCCCCACCCTTAAAGACCTGGCGCCCCGCGACATCATCGCCCGGTCGATGGCCCTCGAGATCAGGGAAGGTCGCGGAGCCGGCCCCAATAAGGATTACCTGTACCTCGACATCACCCATCTCGAGCCGGCCGTGATCGACGAGAAGCTTCCGGATATCACCGAGTTCGCCCGCACCTACCTCGGTGTCGAGCCGTACACGGAACCCGTGCCCGTGCTGCCCACCGCTCACTACGCGATGGGCGGCATCCCGACCACCATCAACGCCGAGGTGTTGCGCAACAACACCGACATCGTGCCGGGGCTGTACGCCGCAGGCGAATGCGCCTGCGTATCAGTTCACGGGTCGAACCGTCTCGGAACCAATTCGCTGCTCGACATCAACGTGTTCGGCAAGAGGTCAGGCAAGAACGCGGTGGAGTACGTGAAGACCGCCGAATTCGTACCCCTTCCGGAGAACCCCGCGGGCGGCGTGAAGGCCATCCTCGACATGGTTCGTGCGGGAGATGGCACGGAGCGTATCGCGGTCATCCGCAAGGAGCTCCAGGATTCGATGGACCGCAACGCGCAGATCTTCCGCACGGAGGAGAGCCTGAAAGAGGTCACCGAGCTGATCGAGTCGCTGCGCGCGAGATACAAGAACATCCAGGTGCAGGACAAGGGCAAGCGGTTCAACACCGACCTGCTCGAAGCCGTGGAGCTCGGGTTTCTGCTCGACCTCGCCGAGGTGCTCGTCTACTCGGCTCGCTCCCGCCACGAATCGCGCGGCGGGCACATGCGCGAAGACTTCCCGAAGCGCGACGACGAGAAGTTCCTCGTGCACACGATGGCCTACCGGGTGGGCGACCCTGAGTCCGCCGACGCGGGCGAGCACATCCGACTGGACTGGAAGCCCGTCGTGATCACCAACTATCCACCGATGGAACGAAAGTACTGAGATCCCGATGAGTAACGCTGTCATGGAGAGCAAGCCAGCCACCCCGGACGAGATTCCGAAGTTCACGGCGACGCTGGTCGTGCGACGCTTCGATCCCGAAGTGGATGACGAGCCACGCTGGCAGAACTTCGAAGTCGAAATGTACGGAACTGATCGCGTGCTGGACGCCCTGCACAAGATCAAGTGGGAACAGGACGGCTCGCTGACATTCCGCCGCTCGTGTGCCCATGGAGTCTGCGGCTCGGATGCCATGCGCATCAACGGCCGCAACCGACTGGCGTGTAAGACGCTGATCAAAGACCTCGACATCTCGAAGCCGATCACCATCGAGGCCATCAAGGGCCTGCCGCTGGAAAAGGACCTGGTCGTCGACATGGAGCCGTTCTTCGACTCCTTCAAGAGCGTGAACCCCTTCCTGATGGCGGGCAGCGTGCCCAAAGACGGCAAAGAGCGCAAGCAGAGCCCCGTGGAACGTGCACGATTCGATGACACCACCAAGTGCATCCTGTGCGCGGCCTGCACCTCGAGCTGCCCCGTGTTCTGGACCGATGGCCAGTACTTCGGCCCGGCCGCGATCGTCAACGCGCACCGCTTCATCTTCGACTCTCGCGACGAGAACGCCCAGGTGCGCCTTGACATCCTCAACGATAAAGAGGGCGTGTGGCGCTGCCGCACCACTTTCAACTGCACGGACGCCTGCCCCCGCGGCATCCAGGTGACCCAGGCCATCGCCGAGGTCAAACAAGCCATCCTCCGAGGGAAGGCCTAGGGCCTTCCCTGGAGGATGGTCCTGCTGGTGCCTCGCCACGGCACAGCCCGCTTCGACGTGTTCGTAACTCCTGCAATTTCTGTCGGCTGGCGTGCAAAAAGCCAGCAACACAGCCCGCATTGCCCGGAAGTCCGGGCCACCAAGCCGTCCGGTCCGACGATGTGCAGGAGTTATGAACATCGCGGGTGAGGGGGCGGCCTAGGGCCTTTCCTGGCGTGGGGGTCACCCGCGCAGGTTGATGGCGACTCCCGAGCCGCCGCCCGAGAGCCGCAGCGGCCTGATTAGTGCGTCAACGAGACCGTCGACGGTGCCGAGCACCGTCGCGAGAACTCCGCCGCCGGGAAGCAGGCCCTTAAGGTAGGCGCGGTCGACCTGCTGGACGAGGTCGAGGGAGGCAAGCCCCGCCGGGACACCCGCCACAGTAATCGCCCAGTTGCCGTCGCGGTCTACCGTCGTAGTCGCATAAACCTGCCCTGCGGCCTGCAGAGAAACGGTGGCCCCGGCCGTTGCAGTGCCCGAGAGATCGAGCGAGATAGTGGCGGCGACCACCGTACCCACGGCCTCGACGACACCACTCGCGGCACCGCCAAGAACGCCACCGAGATCGCCGCTCAGGCTATCGCCGGCCGCGCCAACGAGGCTGTCCGCTACGCCCGGGGTGGCGCCGGGGACAACAACCCCGGCGACGCCGAGGTTGGTCGGATCATCCGGGCCGACAGGGTGATCGGCGGTCGGCGCAGCCGTCTGGGAGCCCGGGGTGCTCGGGGCCTCGCCCTGCGAGACCGAGGTGACCGTGTCATCCGGAGTCGTCCCCGTCGTGACCACGGCGCCGGAGACCGCCACCGCGAGCGCGACGACGCCCACGATCGCGAGGGGTGCGCCGGCAATCCCGAAGAACCCGAGAGCGCTGGCCGTAGCGGCCCCCGAACCGATGCCGAGGGGAACGGTGGGGATCGCTACACTGGCGGCGGCCGCAGAACCTGCACTCGCGTAGGACGCGAGCATCGTACCGCCGGCGACCCCGCCGAGCAGGATGGGAAGCATCACGAGCGCCAGTCGGGAGCCGACCTCGTCAACCTCGTCGTTGATGATCGCGCACTTTGCGCAGGTGGTCAGGTGGAAACCCAGGCGTTCGGTGTCGCGGGTCGTCAACCCATGCCGGGCGTGCTCCCCGATGTGGGAGATGGTCCACCGGCACTCGCCCGCCGACGACGCGTCAGTGATGTGCGCCTGAAGCCACGCTCGGCGCAGGCCCTCGCGTGCCCGGTACGACAGAGCCGCGACGCCGTTTGCCGTCATGGCGAGAATCGGCGCGACCTCGTGTGGGTCCATTCCTTCGACCTCGGTGTACCAGAGCACAGTCTGCCAGCGTTCCGGAAGACTGCGAAAAGCACGGGCCGTGAGTGTGCGATCGAGCGCCAGCGCGACCGGGTCGTCGATGGTGGTCGGATCTTCGAAGTCGGCGATCTCGTCGACCTGGACATCGTGTGAGGCCGCGCCCCAGGTCGACGCGAGGTTCCGGATGGTCGTGTAGAGGTAGGGGCGGAACGCACCGGTCGGCCCGCCACCCGCCAGAACACGTCGATAGATGCGCGTGTATGCCTCGGCAACGAGGTCATCCGCATCTATTGACGACGTGAACTGGCGGGCAACTCGTGCACCCGAGCGGACATGACGACGCCACAGTTCGGCAAACGCGCGTTGATCTCCCGAGCGCGTCTGCTCGACCAGTGTTTCATCCGAGACGGTGAGCCTCGAGTCGTCGATTCTTCTCATCCCCCTGATCCATTCCCCAGATCCAATCCCCATTGTCTCGTGCGGGAAGTGGATGCACTAGCTTTCCTCGAATTAAGAGACTGCGATGACCGCCGACTATGACGCGTTTTCCCGAAGATTCTCGCGCTTTCCCGAAGATTCTTCTGACGGGGCTCCGGTGAAAGCAAGGGAGTGTCGACGGCAATGAGGATGGCGTGAAGCACGTAGCCTCGAACGTGTTGTACAGCATGCAACACATCGGGTACACGATCCCGCCCGGAGCCGACGCAGGGTGGATCGGGGAGGCCGGGCCGGGACGGAGTTACCTGGATGAGGGTTCGGGAGGCCCCGAAAACGACTTCACCAACCGCAACACCACGTTCATGGCATGAAACCTGATGCACCTCGCGACGCTGCTCAAAGATGCCGGTGGTATCCCGGCGAAAGGGAACCTGCAAAAAGATTGGGACAATGGTGACGGTCAGGTTTCGAGGGCAACCCCGAACACCGCTAGGCCGCCCGATTCGAAGGAGAGTCATGACTGTTGCACTGGTGACCGGAGCCGCCCGCGGAATCGGAGCGGCAATCGCGGTCAGGCTCGCGGCTGACGGCTACTCCGTGGGCGTACTCGATCTCCGCGAGGAAGACACCGCCGCCACCGTTGCCCAGATTCGCTCCGGCGGCGGCACCGCGATCGGCGTGGGGGCGGATGTCGCGGACTCGACCGCCGCTGCCGACGCCGTGGCCCTGGTCGCCGCCGAGCTCGGCGCGCCCACCGTGCTCGTCAACAACGCCGGCATCCTGCGCGACAACCTGCTGTTCAGAATGACGGATGACGACTGGGACGCCGTCATCTCGGTTCACCTGCGCGGTGCCTTCGTGATGTCGAGGGCGGTGCAGAAGCACCAGGTCGAGGCGAAATGGGGCCGCATCGTGAACCTGTCGAGCACCTCGGCGCTGGGCAACCGTGGGCAGGCAAACTATGCCGCGGCGAAGGCCGGCCTCCAGGGTTTCACCAAGACCCTCGCGATCGAGCTCGGGCCGTACAACGTCACCGTCAATGCCATCGCGCCCGGCATCATCGCCACGGACATGCTCCGGATGGCGGCAGATCGCCTGGGCATCACCTTCGAGGCCTACCTGGATGCCGCATCCAAAGACATTCCGGTGCGACGAGTCGGCCAGCCAGACGACATCGCCGCCGCCGCCTCGTTCTTCTGCTCTCGCGAGGCCAGCTTCGTTTCGGGCCAGGTGCTGTACGTGGCGGGCGGGCCGAAGGCGTAGGGCGCGGGCGCCAGCGGAGATGTGGACCTCAGCCAGAGCCCGCCGCCACCGGTCTCACGCAGTGGGGCGAAGGTCACCGATCCAGTCCCGCACAACCGCGTCGAGTTCGTCGGCAACCCTGCGAACCGACGTACTGGCGACGGATAATCTCGGCGCTGACAGCGTGGGTGCCGGCACAGGCCGCGGTGTCCAGGGCGGGTTGACACTGAGCGCGCTCACAGCGGCGCCGACCATGCTCGAGGATCCGCCAGGGGCTGAGGAGGCTGCTCGTGTCCCAGGGGAATGTGTGCGACGGCAAGAAGGTGCGTCAGGGCATCCTGCAGAGTGTCGAAGGTGGACCACCGAAAGTTGCTGCCGATCTGCATGAGTTCGAAGCGCTGCGCGCGCTCTTCGATGCACCCCAGCAACCCCTGGAACTCACCCGACCTATCCTGCGATCGAATGAGCCAACCGTGAGTGCTCACTTCGCTCAACTCGAGACCGTGATCATGGCAGAAACTTCTGGCGGCTTCAGTTGGGCCGCCAGTCTTCAGCCCACGAGCGACAGCCGCCTGGACATGAGATGGGCTGGTAATCATCATGTCCTCTCCGAGCGCGATTGGATCGACGCCACCAGGGACCGGGGCAACACTGTGACAATATTCTTGCCGTATCGCCCCCGCAAGGGCTGGGCAATCGACGGCGCTTAGCGTATAAGAGTTGCGGTGTGCCGGGACCAGACTTCGAGACCGCGCAAACTGCTGCTACCGCCCGCGGCGTAGCGACACTTTGAGCGGTCTCGGCGGCGGCGCGGCTGCGCGGCAGGGCGGCACCGCCGCGGCAGCGGCCGTTGCGCGGCATACGCGGCGGCCGAAGCGGCCCTGGCGCCCGCGGC
>NZ_JANLVV010000245.1:0-2093 GCF_031364185.1 Salinibacterium sp.
GTGTCGGCAATCGTGCTCAATTCGGGCGGCGCGAATTGTTTTACCGGCTCGCAGGGATTCCAGGTGACACATGCGACAGCCGAGGCCGTCGGTGCGGCGCTGGATGTCAGTGCCGGCGACGTGCTCGTGTGCTCGACCGGACTCATCGGCGAGCAGCTGCCGCTCGAGAAACTGTTACCCGCGGTGGCTGCGGCGGCCGCCGCCCTCGGGGATCATGGCGACGAGGCATCCACGGCCATCATGACCACAGACTCGAAGCCGAAGCGGTCGATCAGGCACGGCAATGGCTACACCATCGGCGGCATGGCGAAGGGAGCCGGGATGCTCGCGCCGGGGCTCGCGACGATGCTTGTAGTCATCACCACCGATGTCGTGCTCTCGTCGGCTGAGCTCGACATCGCGCTGCGCAGCGCCACCCGGATGAGCTTTGACAGGCTCGACTCCGACGGTTGCATGTCGACTAACGATCAGGTCTCGCTGCTCGCCTCGGGTGCATCCGGAATCAAGCCGCAGCCCGACGACTTCGTCGAGTTGCTCACCGAGGTCTGCCTCGACTTGGCCGAGCAACTCCAGGGCGACGCCGAGGGCGCAAGTCACGACATCCACATCGAGGTCACGGGCGCTGCGACGGAAGACGACGCCGTTAAGGTGGGTCGCTCGATTGCCCGCAACAACCTCTTCAAGGCGGCGATCTTCGGCAACGATCCCAACTGGGGCCGTGTGCTCGCCGCGATCGGAACCACGGATGCCGCATTCGACCCGTATGACGTCGACGTCTCCATGAACGGGGTACGGGTTTGCCACCTCGGCGCCCCGGATCGCCCGCGCACCGAGGTGGACCTCACTGGCCGTCGCGTCGACCTGCTACTCAACCTGAAGTCGGGCAGCGCCACAGCGACTATCCTGACCAACGACCTCACGCACGAATACGTGCATGAGAACAGTGCATACTCCAGCTGATGCCGCACATCTCTGACAACAGGGCTCAGGATCAGGCCGCGGCCAAGGCCGCAGTTCTCATCGAGGCCCTGCCGTGGCTGAAGCGATTCCACGATGAAATCATCGTCGTCAAGTTCGGCGGTAACGCCATGATCGACGAAGAGCTCACACGCGCCTTCGCCGAAGACATGGTCTACCTGCGCTACGCCGGAGTGAAGCCCGTGGTGGTGCACGGCGGCGGGCCACAAATCACGGCGGAACTGACGCGCCGGGGCATCCCGAGCGAATTCAGGGGAGGCTACCGCGTGACGACGCGCGAAAGTATCGGGGTGATCCGCCAGGTGCTCACCGAGCAGGTCGGCGGCACACTGGTGGCACTCATCAATGAGCACGGCGATCTGGCCCGGGGTATTTCGGGCGATGACCGCGGCCTGTTCACCGGGGTTCCGCGCGGCGCCATGGTCGACGGTGAACTTATCGACCTCGGGCTCGTCGGGGAGGTCACCGACGTCGACCCCGCGAGCGTACTCACCGTGCTGGAGGCCGGGCATATCCCGATCATTTCGACGGTCGCGCAGGGAGCGGATGGCCTGTTGAACGTCAACGCCGATTCGGCGGCCGCGTCACTGGCGATCGCCCTGGGGGCCGCAAAACTGGTCGTCCTTACCGATGTCGCCGGGCTCTACAGCGACTGGCCGAACCGGGATTCGCTCGTCAGTGTTATCACCACGACCGAACTGACTCAACTGCTGCCGGGCCTTGAGTCGGGGATGATCCCCAAGATGACAGCGTGTCTCGACGCGGTAACAGGAGGAGTTCCCAAGGCGGCGATCATCGACGGTCGCGCGAAGCATTCCATCCTGCTCGAGGTCTTCACCCAGAGCGGCATTGGCACGGAGGTGGTACCGGCATGACCTGGCAGGACGAATATTCAGAGCGGATGATGAAATCTGCAGCCGTGCCCAGCGTCGAGCTGGTGCGCGGTGAAGGCTGCCACGTCTGGGACTCTGAGGGCAGAAAATACCTCGACTTCTTGGCCGGAATTGCTGTCAACTCGCTCGGCCACGCCCATCCGGTGCTGGTAGAGGCGGTGAGCCGGCAAATCGCAACACTGGCGCATGTGTCCAATTACTTCGCCACGCCACCGCAGCTTG
>NZ_JANLVV010000262.1:0-3732 GCF_031364185.1 Salinibacterium sp.
GGCTCCCGCATGCCCGACACCGCCGTCACTGGTCGCCGTATTTCTACCTCCGTTCTCGTCATCGGCACGGGAGGTTCGGGCCTGCGGGCCGCGATCGAACTGTCCGAGCGCGGAGTGGACGTTCTTGCGGTAGGCAAGCGCCCGAAGAACGATGCACACACCTCGTTGGCGGCTGGGGGCATCAACGCGGCCCTGGCCACCATGGATGCCGAAGACAGCTGGCAGCAGCATGCGGCAGACACCATCCAGGAGAGCTACTTCCTGGCCAACCCGCACACGGCCGAGATTGTGACGAAGAACGCCAGCCGAGGCATCCAGGACCTCGAACGATGGGGAATGCCGTTCGCGCGCGAGAATGATGGTCGCATCAGTCAGCGCTATTTCGGGGCGCATAAGTACCGTCGCACCGCGTTCGCGGGCGATTACACCGGGCTCGAAATCCAGCGCACCCTGGTCGCGCGTGCCGCCCAACTCGACGTTCCGATCCTGGATTCGGTGTACATCACTCGCATCCTGGTGCGCGATAACGTGGTGTTCGGTGCGTACGGCTTCGACCTGCGCGACGGCAGCAGGGTGACGATCATCGCCGACGCGGTCATCATCGCGGCTGGCGGGCACAACCGCATCTGGCGTCGCACCTCCAGCCGTCGCGACGAGAACACGGGCGACTCCTTCAAGCTGGCGGTGGATGCCGGTGGCCGGCTGCGCGACGCCGAGCTGGTGCAGTTTCACCCGAGCGGCATCCTCGAACCCGAGAATGCCGCGGGCACCCTGATCAGCGAGGCCGCGAGGGGCGAGGGCGGGGTGCTGCGGAACGTACTCGGCGAGCGCTTCATGGCCAACTACGACCCCGAGCGCATGGAGTTGTCCACTCGTGACCGGGTCGCGCTCGCCGCGTACACAGAGATCAAGGAGGGGCGCGGCACCGCGAAGGGCGGAGTGCTGCTCGACATCTCCCACCTGCCCCGCGAGACGATCATGACGCGACTGCCCCGCGTCTATCAAACCATGCTCGAATTGCAGGTGCTGGATGTCACCACCACCGCCATCGAGATCGCCCCGACCGCGCACTACTCCATGGGAGGCGTATGGGTGCGGCCGGAAGACCACTCCACCGATGTGGTCGGAATGTATGCCATCGGCGAGGCCTCGAGCGGGCTGCACGGGGCCAACCGTCTCGGTGGCAACTCGCTCATCGAGCTGCTCGTCTTCGGCCGGATCGTCGGTCAGGCCGCCGCCGAGTACAGCGCGGGCATCACCTCCCAGCACCGCTCCCAGGACGTGATCGACGCCGCCGAGCGCGAGGTGAGCGACACTCTGGCTTCGGACGGGCAGGAGAATGTGCGGGCGTTGCAGCGCGACATCCGCAACACCATGACCGACTTCGGTGGAGTAGTGCGCGACGAGGCGGGGCTTACCGAGGGGCTGCGCCAGTTGGACGACCTCGACGATCGCCAGAGCCGAATCGGTGTGCATCCGGATGTCGCGGGCTTCTCTGGCCTCGCACATGCCTTCGACCTGCGCGCCTCCCTGATGGCCGCGCGAGCCACCCTCGATTGCGCTCTCGAGCGCCGGGAAAGTCGCGGTGCTCACAATCGCAGCGACTACCCCGACATGGATCCCGCCCTGCAGGTGAACCTGGTCTGGTCGGCCGACGGCTCGATCGCGCACGAGCAGATCCCGCCGGTGCCGGCCGAGATCGCCGCACTCATGGAGGATGTGACCCAGGCCGGCAAGCTGCTCGAGTAGGCGGCGGGGCAGCGCCCGCATCCCGGCTATCGCAGCTGTTGCGCGTATAGCGAGGAGTACAAGCCTCCGGCCGCGATGAGTTCGTCGTGCGTCCCCCGCTCCACCACGCGACCACCGTCGACCACGAAGATCACGTCGGCGGCGCGAACCGTCGACAGCCGGTGCGCAACGGCGATCGTGGTGCGACCCTTCGACGCGGCATCCAGCGCATCCTGCACCACCCGCTCAGAGAGCGAATCGAGCGCGCTGGTGGCCTCGTCGAGAATCAGCACCGCCGGGTCTTTCAGCAGCACCCGCGCGATGGCAATGCGCTGCTTCTCTCCACCCGAAAGACGGTAGCCACGCTCCCCCACCACCGTGTCGTACGCATCGGGAAACGACATGATCGTGTCGTGGATGTTCGCACCGACGGCAGCGATCTCCAGCTCTGCGAGGGTCGCCCCCGGCTTCGCGTAGCGCAAATTCTCCGCGATCGTCGCGTGGAAGAGATACGTTTCCTGGCTCACGATCCCGATGTTGCGCACCAGCGAATCGGAGTCCAGCTGCCGCACATCGTCCCCCGCGAACAACACACGACCCGCGGTCACATCGTGCAGCCTCGGGATCAGGTACGAGACGGTGGTCTTGCCCGCACCCGAAGGCCCAACGAACGCCGCAAACTGCCCCGGCTCGATGACCAGCGAGACGCCCTTCAGGGTGGCCGGTGACTCTGTGGGCGCATCTGGATAGCGGAACACCACGTTGTCGAACTCGATCCTGCCAAGCCCGGCAGCGCGCACCGGGTGTGAATCGGGCGTATCCGTAATGGCGGGCTCCAGATCGAGGTACTCGAATATTCGCGCGAACAGGGCCGACGACGTTTGCAGGTCGAGGGCCACCCGCAGGAGGCCGAGCAGCGGGAACATCAGTCGCGCCTGCACGGTCGTGAATGCGACGATCGTGCCGGCCGTGACATCCACCCCGCCGGTAATCAGATAGGCGGCGGCGACATAGATGATGGCGGGAATGATCGACAGGAAGATGCTGACCATCGCGAAGAACCACTGACCACTCATCTGCTGTTTCACCTGCAGCGAGATCTGGTTCTGGTTCTCGGCGTCGTAGCGCGCCGTCTCTGCCTGCTGCTGGTTGAAACTCTTCGCCAACAGGATGCCGCTCACGCTCAGCGCCTCCTGGGTGATCGCGGTCATGTCGCTGAGCGACTCCTGGGTCTTCGTGGCGATGCGAGCACGCACCTGGCCGACCCTGCGCTGGGCGATGACCAGCACCGGGAGAAGGATGACCGCCACCAGCGTCAGCTGCCAGCTCAGCACCAGCATGCTCACGAGAGCCGCGAGCACCGTAACCGTATTGCCGATCACGCTCGAGATGGTGTTGCTCAGCACGCCGGCGACCCCGCCGACGTCGTTCTGCAGCCGGGACTGGATGACCCCGGTCTTGGTGCGGGTGAAGAACGCAAGTTCCATGGCCTGAAGGTGACCGAACAGGCGGATGCGCAGGGCGCCCATCACCCTGTTGCCCACCGTCGCGGTCAGCCACGTCTGCCACACGCCGAGCGCCGCGGAGGAGACCCAGAGGGCCACCATGATGGAGACCAGTTGCACCAGGACCGGGATGTTGGGCCTTCCATCCGAAGGAAACAACCCCTGGTCGAACGCCTGCTTCGTCAGCAGCGGTGGCACCACACTGAGCCCGGCACTGACCAGCACGAGAATGATCGTGACCGTCAGTGCCTGCCGGTGCGGGGCGAAAAGCCCGGCAATGCGCCCCAGCAGGTTCGGGATCTTCGGTGCCGCCGCGTTCGCTGCCCTCTGCGCCGCCGCATCCCCGCCGCCCATCATTCGGCCGCCGCCACGCACTCCGCTCATACTCCGACCCTACGGTCCTTTCATCATTCAGGAGGTCATGGGGCTGAAGTGACCAGAGGGGCTGAAGTGATCCCGCCAGCGGCCTCCAGACCCAGCAGTCACACCACCTCCTGAA
>NZ_JANLVV010000326.1:0-9345 GCF_031364185.1 Salinibacterium sp.
GGCTACGACCGCGCGTACTCGCTCAGGCCCACGGGCCGAGTGGCCCCCGCTCCCCGGTGGGATGAGGCCTTCGCGTGGGATGGGCACGCGCTCACCACGGCTCGCCCCGTGCGAATCGATGTGGGAGCCGCCGGAAAGGGATACCTCGTGGACATCATCAGCGGGATGCTGGCCGGGGCTGGCCACACGGAGTTCATCGTCGACGGCAGCGGCGACATCCGGCACAGCGGGGCGGTGCCCATTCGTGTCGCGCTCGAGCATCCGACAGACCACACCCTAGCGATCGGGGTCGCCCACCTGCGCGGCAACTCGATCTGCGCATCAGCCTCCAACCGCCGGGCGTGGGGCGATGGCCTGCATCACGTCATTGACGCCACCACCGGACTGCCCACCCGGCGCGTGATCGCCACCTGGGCTGTGTCGGCCCTCGCGCTCGAAGCCGACGGCCTCGCCACCGCACTGTTCTTCGCTGACCCCACGCGCCTGGGGGCCGAATTCGACTTCACCTGGGTGCGGATGCTGTCAGACGGCCGAGTAGAGTACTCGCCACACCTCGACGGGGAGATGTTCACATGAAACAACAACTCGACCGAATCACCGGTGCGATCCCCATGCACAAGCTGGTGCTGATCGGCCTGGCGGCGATCACCGCGCTGTCGTTGCTGCTCGCCCTGGCCAGCCAACTCTCGGCGCAACCCGTCGAACTGCTTGCCTCGCTCGCGGTGTCGGTTGGTGTCACGGCGCTGAGCGGCTGGCTGGCAGGCCTCGTCGCACGGCGCCGGTTCCATATCGAGTCATCCATCATCACCGGCCTGCTGGTGTTCATGATCATGGAGCCCAGCACAGACCCTTTCGTGCTGCTGGGTATCGCCCTCGCCGGGGTCATCGCGAGTGCATCCAAGTACCTTCTGGCGTTCCGTGGTCGGCACATCCTCAACCCGGCGGCGGTCGGAACGCTCGTGATCGGAATTGTTGGCACCGCATATCCGATCTGGTGGATCGGCACCCTCTACCTTCAGCCGGTCATCATCATCGGGGCACTGTTGGTGCTCTATCGCACCCAGCGGCTCGCCCTCGGGGTCACCTTCGCCGCGGTGGCCGGGTCGATCAGCGTCGTCGCCTCTCTTCTCGGTGGTAGCACAGTTGAGGCCGCCCTCAGCTTCGCGTTCATCTCATCGTCGCTCTTTTTCTTCGCCGGATTCATGCTGAGCGAACCGCTCACCCTTCCTCCGCGCCGCTGGCAGCAGATCGCCGTCGCCGTTATCGCCGCACTCGTGTTCGCCGTGCCGTTCAACTCGGGCTACGCCAATAAGTACCTGCTGGCGCTGCTGGTCGCCAACCTGGTGGCCTTCGCGTTCGGCCAGCGCCGCGGCATCCGGCTCCGCTACCTCGGCAAGTCCCCGGTCGGGCCGACCACCTTCGAGCTGTCATTTCAGCCGTCGCGCCCGGTGCGCTTTTCCCCCGGCCAATACATGGAACTGGGCATCCCGCACCGGCGCGCAGACTTCCGGGGTGCCCGACGGTACTTCAGTATTTCGTCGGCGCCCACCGTCGACGGGCCCATCACCTTCGCAATCACCGTGCCCGAGAAGAGTTCCAGCTTCAAGCGGGCGCTGCTCGACCTGGAACCGGGCGCGATCGTGCACGGCACGGGAGTCGGTGGCGACTTCTTTTTGCCCCGGGATGCCTCGGAGCCACTGTTGCTCGTCGCGGGGGGCATTGGCATCACCCCCTTCGCCAGCCAGCTTGCGCACGCGACCGCCCGCGGAGAGAAACGTGATGTGGTCGTCGCATACGCCACCAGTTCGACGGGAGCCCTGCCCTACGGCGCGCTGCTCGAGAGCTCGGGAGTGCGCGTCGTGCTGTACGCCCCCGAAGCGCCGTCGCCGTTGCCGGCGGGTTGGCAGTACGGCGGCAGCGGCCGCGTGACCGGCGAGCGGCTCACCGCCGCCATCCCTGACCTGGCCCGGCGTCGCGCCTACGTGTCGGGCCCGCCTGCTCTCGTCAACGACCTGCGGAAGGCGCTGCGCTCGCAGGGCGCGAAGCGGGTGCACTCCGACTCCTTCTCGGGCTATTGAGCCCCTCGGGCCCGCTCAGCATCCCGTTCGGCGTGCTCAGCGGAGCAGCCCGAGCGCGCGCACCGCGTCGCGCTCCTCGACGAGTTCGGCCACCGAAGCGTCGATACGCGACCGCGAGAACTCGTCAACGGTGAGCCCGTCCACGATCCGCCACTGTCCGTCACGGGAGGTGACCGGGACCGAGCTGACCAGCCCCTCCGGAACTCCGTACGAGCCGTCAGACACGATGCCCGCCGAGGTCCAGTCGCCGTCGGGGGTGCCTGCCATCCAGTCGCGCATGTGGTCAGTGGCGGCATTGGCAGCGGATGCCGCAGACGACAGCCCGCGGGCCGCAATGATCGCCGCCCCCCGGTTCGCCACCGTCGGAATGAACTCGTCGGTGACCCATGCCCGGTCGGCCACGACCGGCGACCCGTCCACGAGTGCGTGCGTGAGGTCCGGATACTGCGTGGCCGAGTGGTTTCCCCAGATGGCGAGCCGCGACAGGGACGCGACCGGCGCCCCGAGCCTGACCGCGAGCAGCGCGACAGCACGGTTGTGGTCGAGCCGGGTCATCGCGGTGAACCTGCTGGCCGGGACATCCGGGGCATGATCGCGAGCGATCAGAGCGTTCGTGTTGGCCGGATTTCCCACCACGAGCACCCGGATGTCATCGGCCGCGTGGTCATTGATGGCGCGACCCTGCGGGGCGAAGATCCCACCATTCGCTGCGAGCAGGTCGCTGCGCTCCATCCCCGCGGCCCTCGGTCGGGAACCGACCAGCAGTGCAACATTTGCGCCGTCGAATGCCTCGGCCGCATCATCCGTCACCGACACCGATTCGAGGAGCGGGAACGCGCAATCCGCAAGTTCCATGGCGACACCCTCGGCGGCGGCGAGCGCCGGGGCTATTTCGAGCAGCCGCAGGTTCACCGCAACGCCGGGGCCTAGCATGGCGCCGGACGCGATGCGAAAAAGCAGGGAGTAGCCGATCTGGCCCGCGGCTCCGGTGACGGTAATCTTCACCCTCATGACAGTACGCCGTGCCCGGCCGTGAAGGGGCGTTGGCTTTCGGCCGACGTGTCTACCCCTCATACGGGGTAGAGGCGCCCGGCAAATCCCTATAAGTTAGCGGGGTGAGTCGACTCCCGAAAGCCGTACGCATGGCAATATTCTCTCTTGGCGCTGCCCTGACGTTGGGGGGGTTTCGTATGGATCTTCTCGGCGTCAGCAACAGGGTCGCTTTCGGCCGTGTCAGCACAATCGCTGCAGGCCGGTGCCACTTCCCAACAGCGCGGAGATCGACCGGTCACCGCGACACCATCGCCTACCAGGACCCCACGGCCCACCCCGTCGCCTAGCAGCACCCCCACTCCGACCCCGCCGCCTGTGGCTGCCCCGGCTCCGGTCGTGGAAGCCGCGCCAGAGCCCGCACCCGCACCTCCACCTGCGTCGCCCCGATCGGCAACGGCTGAGGAAAGCGCAATGGCGAGCGAGGTCGTCGTGTTAGCGAATCAGAAAAGGGCCGAAGTCGGATGTGGGCCTGTTTCTGACGATTCCGCGTTCGCTGCGGTGGCACATGCTCACGCCGTCGATATGTCCGAGCGTAACTACTTCGACCACACCACACCCGAGGGCGTTACCCCCTGGGATCGCGCTGGGGCCGCCGGGTTAGACGCCCGAGGGGAGAATATTGCGGCGGTGTCCCCCACATCGGCGGGCGTTATCGAAGCCTGGATGGGCAGCCCGGGCCACCGAGACAACATGCTCAACTGCGAGCACACGAAGCTCGGTGTCGGCGTGTACCTTACCGGCCCGCACAGCCCATACTGGGTGCAACTCTTCGGCCAGTAGAATCACTCATTGCTGGGGGAAGCGGTACCGCGCCGCATTCACCGGTTCGGATTGGAATCATGAATCGTCTCCCGAAGGCCGTACGCGTCGCACTAGTCTCCCTCGGCACTGCCACCGTGCTCTGCGGATTCGTGTGGGTGTTTTCCGCCTCTGCGACAGGGTCCCTCTCGGCCACTTCGGCACAATCGGCGAGGAGCGGCGACGCCGTCCAGCAGTCCTGGGATCGCCCGATGGCTGCGTCGCCGTTGCCCACCACAACGTCGACCCCCTCACCAAGCCCCCCCGCCGCCCCGCTCCCCCCGCCCGAGGCGCCTGCGGCTCCGGTAGTCGAGGCGGTACCGGAGCCGGCACCAGCACCGGTGCTCCGATCACCCACAGCCGAGGAAGCCGCGGTGGCCAGTCAGGTCGTCGCCATCGTGAACCAGCGACGCGCCGAAGTCGGATGCGGCCCCGTCTCCGAGGATGCCCCGCAAGCGGCTCTGGCCTTTGCCCACAGCGCCGACATGGCTATGCGCAACTACTTCAGCCACTACACGCCCGAAGGGCTCTCGCCGGTGGATCGGTCCGTCGCCGTAGGGCTGACCACGGGGTGGGAGAATATCGGGGCAGGCATGCCGACGGCGGAGAGTGCCATGGAAGCCTGGATGGGCAGCCAAGGCCACAAAGATAACATCCTCATGTGCAGTCACACCAAGCTCGGCGTGGGTGTGTTCCAGGGCGCCGGTGACTACGGCATCTATTGGACGCAACTCTTCGGCTAATTATTGTCATCACTGGTCGACCGACCCATCTGGATCAGCGGATCGTCTCCTCTCCCCCTCAAGATGGGGTAGAAGCGCCCAGCGAATTCCTATAGGTTTATGCGGTGAATCGACTCCCGAAAGCCGCACGCATCGCGATAATCTCACTCGGCGCCGCCATTACGTTGGGTTGCTTCGGATGGGTGTTCTCCGCCTCGGCGACAGGATCCCTGTCGGCAATATCAGCACAATCACTGCGAAGCGGTGACGCTGCCGGGCAGCGCGGGGATCGCCCGATGACGGCATCCCCCTCGCCCTCTGCGAAACCGAGCCCCTCGCCGTCGCCAAGCCCTCCCGCTGCCCCGGCCACTGCTGCTCCCCCGCAGCCCGAGGCGCCCCCTGCTCCAGTAGCTGAAGCCGCACCGGAGCCAGCACCCGCACCGGCACCTCCCCGCTCACCAACTGGCGAGGAAGCCACGATGGCGAGCCAGGTCGTCGCCATCGTGAATCAGCGGAGGGCCGAGGCCGGATGCGGGCCTGTCGCAGAGGATGCCGGACTAGCGGCCGTAGCCTTCGCGCACAGCGCCGACATGGGCACTCGCAACTACTTCGCCCACGACACGCCGGAAGGGCTCTCACCCTGGGATCGAGCTGCCGCTGGCGGAGTATCTGCGAGTGGCGAGAACATCGCTGCCGGCCAAACAACCGCCGAGAGCGTCATGGAGTCCTGGATGAACAGCCAGGGCCACAAAGACAACATCCTCAATTGCGGGCAGACCAAGCTGGGCGTGGGCGTCGCGCAGGGAAGCGGCGACTACCGCATTTACTGGACACAACTCTTCAGCTAGCGATCTGCGCTGGCCGTTCGTTGGAGAGGTCATCATCCGCTTACCGTCTGCGCCGTTGCGGGGCAGGCGCTACAGCTGTAGCGCCTGCGCGGCTCTGGAGCGCACGGGTTTGGGAGCACCCGATGGGCCGCCGGTGCGACCCGGCGTCGCGGCATCCACTCCGCTATCTGCGCAGTTTCGTGGCGACGGCCGTGTGGCGCGCACACGCGCTTGTCCCAAAGGTGCGCAGAAGCCGCGAGGAAGGCGGGACGGCACACGCAACACGGGCCCCGACCTACGGCTAGGGCCGTGTTGATCGTGGTGACCTAACCTCACCAGCGAATGTCAGACGCAGGACACGAGCTCCCGAGGAGCCACCCGGCAGACCCACAACGGGGCAGACCGAAGTGGCTACGCGAGCCGCGCCGCCAGATTCTTATCAAGGGTGTCGAGGAATTCTTCTGTGGTTTCCCATTTCTGGTCCGGCCCGACCAGCGCCGCGAGGTCTTTGGTCATGTGTCCGGCTTCGACGCTCTTGATGACGACATCCTCAAGGGTGTCGGCAAATTCGGCGAGCGCCGGGTTGCTGTCTAGCTTGGCGCGGTGGGCGAGCCCCCGGGTCCAGGCATAGATCGAGGCGATCGGGTTCGTGGAGGTGGGCTTGCCCGCCTGGTGCATCCGGTAGTGGCGGGTGACGGTGCCGTGTGCGGCTTCGGCTTCGACGACCGACCCATCCGGGACCGACAGCACTGAGGTCATGAGCCCGAGCGATCCGAAGCCCTGGGCCACGGTATCTGACTGCACGTCTCCGTCATAGTTCTTGCAGGCCCAGACATATCCACCCTCCCACTTCATGGCCGAGGCGACCATGTCGTCGATGAGTCGGTGCTCGTAGGTCAGGCCGGCCGCCTCGAACTTGACTTTGAACTCGTTCTCGAAGACCTCCTCAAAGATGTCTTTGAAGCGACCGTCATATGCCTTCAGGATGGTGTTCTTCGTTGAGAGGTACACCGGGTAGTTGCGTGTCAGGCCGTAGTTGAGCGACGCCCGCGCGAAGTCGATGATGGAGTCGTCGAGGTTGTACTGTACCTGCGCTACGCCGTCGCCGGGGGCGTCGAACACCTCGAACTTGAGCGGCTCGGTGCCGTCGTCCGGAGTGAATTCGACGGTGAGCTTGCCCTTGCCGTGGAATCGGAAGTCGGTAGCGCGGTACTGGTCGCCGAACGCATGACGGCCGATGATGATGGGCTTGTTCCAGCCGGGCACCAGTCGCGGGATGTTGGAGATGATGATCGGCTCGCGGAAGATCACGCCGCCGAGAATGTTGCGGATCGTGCCGTTCGGGCTCTTCCACATCTTCTTGAGACCGAATTCCTCGACCCTGGCCTCGTCTGGCGTGATGGTCGCGCACTTCACGCCGACACCGTGCTTTTGGATGGCGTGGGCCGCGTCAATGGTGACCTGGTCATCGGTCGCGTCGCGGTGCTCGATGCCGAGGTCGTAGTACTCGAGATCAATGTCAAGATACGGGTGGATCAGTGTGTCTTTGATCTTCTGCCAGATGATGCGGGTCATCTCGTCGCCATCGAGTTCGACGACGGTGCCTTCTACCTTGATCTTCGACACGCTGATCTCCTTAGTCTTTTGGGCCGTGAACAGCATACTCGTTGAGAGAAGTATCTCGATATCGAGATACTTTCCGTGTTGAGTTCTGGTACTCGACGCATTGGCGCGTTACCCTGTGTGCATGGGTGAGCTGAGACTGGAAGAACTTTCCGCAAAGACCATCGTCGCTGCGAATAATCTCACGCTTCGGCGCGGTCAGGAGCAGTTCGTCACGCCGCCGTCGTACGCGATCGCGGATGCCTACCTCAGCCCGATCACCTCGTGGCCGCGGGTCGTGCTCGACGGCGACGAGGTCGTGGGCTTCATCCGCGGAAACTTTGACTCGGAGGCCACGCAGGAAGAATTTCGCAGCTGCATTTGGCGCGTCAACGTGGCGGCGAATGCCCAGGGCTCCGGCATCGGCAGGTTCGCCGTTCTCGCGCTTGCCGAAGAGGCCAAAAGCCGCGGCTTCGATCGGGTGACCGCGGTGTGGGAACCCGGCGACGACGGGCCTGAACAATTTTTTCTCCGAGTCGGGTTCACCATCAGCGGCCAATCCCAATACGGCGAAAATATCGGCGTGCTGGGCCTGTAGTGCCGCCGCCTGACGATTTCGTTGGCAGCGTACTCGCGGTGGTCGATTCGATCCCACCCGGCATGGTAATGACCTACGGCGATGTCGCGGCCGCAATCGGATCCCGCGCCGCGAGAGCCGTCGGTCAGGTGATGTCGCATTACGGGTCGGATGCCTCGTGGTGGCGAGTGGTACGCGCGAGCGGTCATCCGGCGCTCGACCACGAGCAGCGCGCGCTCGAGTTCTTCCGCGCCGAGGGCACCCCGCTGACGTGGTCACGGGGCGGAGTCTTCCGCGTGAACCTGCCCGCGGCGCGCTACACGCCGTAGGCAGCACCGCCACCGCAGGCGCACCCTCCCCGGCCGCCGCCCCGCGCCCCGTCCCGCGCTCTCGCCCCGCTGCCCCCTCACCCCGCGCTCTCGCCCCGCTGCCCCCTCACCCCGTTCGAAATGACGGACTTTGCGTCGGCTCTCCGCGCGTTCGCGGGAACTCGAGACCGCGTCATCCACTCTTCTCCGTCATTTCGGGCGGGGAGGTGAGTTCTGCACCGATCGTGGATGACGAGGGGTGCACCGGAGCCAAGCTGCCGATGCTGCTTACATGCGAACTATCTACTACGACATCTGGCGGCGCGGCGGTGTTGCCCGCACCTACGAACTGCTGCGTGACGGACACACGTCGCGCCAGCTCACGGGAGCGGTTCGCGCGGGCTTGATTGTGCGCGCCCGGCAGGGTCATTACGTCTGCCCCGAACTCAACGAACTCGAGCTGCAGGCAGTGCGCGTCGGCGGACGGCTCACTGGTCTGGCTGGTGCTCGCCGCCACGGCATCTGGACTCCCGCTCACGCACCACTGGAACTGACTGTTTCACGGGATGCCCGAGCCCTTCGTAGTCCGATCGACTCAGCGGTGCGGCTCAAGCAGCTCCGCCGACCTCGGGTGCGTGTGCACTGGACAGACCGAGCCACGCCCGGAACGCGATCCCTCGTTGGCCCGCTCGGTTGTGTGCTGGAAGTGGTCAGGACACAGCCGGCCAACATCGCGTTCGCCGTTGTCGAGTCAGCGATCGCCCTCGGCATGATTTCGCTGTCCGATTGGAGGAGGGCCGCACGATCACTGCCGACGGCGACACGGCTCAAGCTTCGTGGAGTGAACAAGCTCAGTGGAAGCGGAGGCGAATCACTCGCGAAGGTCGAGTTCATCTGCGCGGGCATCCGGTTTACGCAGCAAGTACAGGTCAGCGCTGGCGTGAGAGTGGATTTTTTGCTGGGAGACCGACTTGTAGTCGAAATTGATGGGGCCGAGTTTCATACGACTCGGGAGGCATTTGAGGAGGACCGTCGCAGGGATGCTCTTTTGCGAGCCCTGGGATATCGCGTACTGCGATTCAGCTATCGGCAGGTGCGCGAACGTTGGGGCGATGTGATCAGAGCGGTCAACGCGGCGATCGCTAGCGGCGACCACTTGGCCTGACGCTCGAGTTGCGCCGCGGCATCCATCGGTCTATCGATCCATCCAGGTCCGAAATGACGGAGTTTGCTTCTGTTGTGGCCCAGCCCGGCCCGCTGTGTCGGTACCCGACCAAGCTCGGATCCGTCATTTCGGACGACGGACAGGGACGATAAGGGGACGACAGGGGTGAAATGGGGTTAGAGCAGGGGAGGCCAAGAGAGAATGAGGAACAGAGG